>NZ_SJER01000009.1 GCF_004785955.1 Halostella litorea
AATTTGACGTCGTCTTTACTGACCGGCTTCGGGTTCGGGCCCGTAGCGTGGCGTGCCGCACCGCTGACAGCCCCACATTGGCTGCCCGGTCCATTCGTCATCGGGGGCAGCCTCGAAATCGCGAAATCGATGCTTAGTCTCCCGATCACACTCCCGACACTCGAGGTGAGTTCTGTTTGGGTGCTCGCGTTGTGGCTGTTCGGTATCGGTCTTGCCAACGGATTCCTGGAGCGCAATCGCCGGCACCAGCCAGAGGTCGTCGTCTGCGTCCTCACGTAGGCTTGCAAGACGCTCTTCGGAGTGAACCCCACTCCCGGTTTCCTCGTAGAGGACCGTCGTGTGCTCGCCGTCGTGACAGGACTGCGTCGTCTCTGTCCACGCCGTCCGCTCACGAGCAGCCGCGAGCAGCTGATTACCACATTCAGACGTGACCTGTGTCGCCGAGGGGAGCGAGGGCCACTGATCGACAAGCTGTGGGGCCGGTTCCTCGTCGAGATCATAGATTAGCTTGCAGTCATCGACTACTGGGTCATCATCTGCCCTCGCGAGGAGGGTGGCCGCAGCAGATCCCTTCCCGACGGCGCCGTAGAACGTCGACGCCTCGACGAGCAGCTGGATAACGTGGAGGAGAGTCGTTTCGGCAGTCGATGTGTCCTGATCGTCGGCTGCTTCGAGATGGTTCGTGAGACAGAATCGGCACTTCGACTGGCCAGCGGGGATTGACGCTCCACAGGAAGCGCACTCGGTCTCATCTGCTGTCGGGCCATCTGGATAGTCCGTGTCGACGCCACCAGAGCGTTGCCGCCGGGGCTCGCCACTACTACTGGCGAGTTGATCGTCGGGAACGTGGGTCGCTTCGCCGAGCGGTCGGAGGGCTTCGTAGTCGGCGTACTGGTCGGTCATAGAGTGATCTGGCCGTATCATGCTTCGTCTTCGGATTTAAACAATGGCTCTCACATCAATCAGCCTACAGACATACAAACGAAAATCAGCAGTGTGGGCGTTAGACAGCCAGTTCGTCCAGCGCATCGCGGTGGGTCCGCACGGTGACTACCGAGACGTTCGCAACGTCAGCGACGTCCGACTGGGTGAGCCACCGTCCGTCTTCGCGTCCGGCCTTGTACAGACAGGCTGCGGCGAACCCGGACGGCCGAACTCCCGTGGTTGCCCCGGTTGATTCCGATGCTTCTGCCAGCTGCCGAGCCCGCTGCCGGATTTGATCGGAGACGTCGAGCTCCGAGGCCAACTGCGGAACGAACGCACTGGGCGTCACCGGCTGGGCCGGCAGGCCAAGTTCCGTATTCAGCGTCGTGTATGCGTTCGTCACCCGCGATTGCTCGACGCGCGCCGACTCGGTGATGTCGTCGAGCGTTCGCGGCCGCCCGTTACACCGACACGCGCCGTAGACACTCGCGGCGGCCATCGCCTCGATCGACCGGCCCTGCAGGAGGTCCTCGTTCTGAGCGCTACGGAATAGTTGGCAGGCCTGGTCACGGGTCGTCTCAGATAGTTCGAGCGCACTACTGATCCGGCGGACTTCACTAAGCCCGTGTGCGAGGTTGCGTTCAGCTTTCGACTGAAACCGCCCACGGGTCTGTTCACGCCGCATCCGAGCGAGCCGCCGTCGCTTCTGTCCTGAGAGTTCGTTCCCGTTCGCATCGGTCCCGCGGCCGATCTCCGTCGATAACCCTCGATCGTGTCGTGCCGCCGTCAACGGAGCACCCGTGCGCTCCCGTTCGTCTACGTCGAACCCTCGCCACTCTGGCCCGTGGTCGATCCGCTGCTCGTCGATGACCAGGCCACAATCCTCGCAGATGGTTTCGACTGCGTTGGTGGTGACCCGGCCGTCGCACTCGGGACACTGGTTCGCACTCGATTCCGTTCGGACGTCTTCGTCAAAGCCAGTTTCGTAGATGTCTCTGGTTGCCATGGTTCTCACCGTGTTCAGGGAACTTGCCAGTACGGCAAGCCCCTCACCTATCGAGGGGTCAATAAACGCTACGCGGTGTCGCACTCAATACTTCCTTAGAATTTCTTATCGCGACCGTCGTTGAATCCTTCCGAATCTAAGTACTGTCGTTCCTCGTCAGTGGTCGTGGCTTCTTCGTAGATTTCGTCCTCGCGTCGCCATTTCAGCCATCGGTACCACAGTCCGCTTAGTTTCGCTTCTGACTTCAGGTCATGCCGCTTGACGGCGAGTTCTTCAAATCTGTCTCGAAGCCATTCCTTGTCCCGATTTCCGTCCTTCAAATCGAGCTCGATGAAATCTTTAATCTCGTCGTGAAGCTCTTGGTAACTCCGACCCATGTCGTGGAGCTTTTCTGCGCGCTGCCCCGGCTTCCGGTTTGCTTTTGCGAGTGAAATAGTGCCTACGAGGAGGGAGAGCGAAACCATGCTCCAGAGTGGGATGGTTCGCCAGGCTAATCCATAGGTGAGGATTGCGCCCATGATCGCGGTGAGGACTGCTGAACCGACGTCGATCCAGCCCCAAAAACTGGCGGCTGTATAGAATCGTTTGAAGTTCCAGAGGTTGCTATTCTGTTCCTCTAATGCCCGATTGTAGATCCGGTTACGGAAATCGAGATCAACGTCATCGTCATCCATCCAGCATCACCTTCGTTGTTGTCTAGCTGAAGTCGTCTCCGTGGACGTCTTGCAGCTTTTCTTTCGCCTCCTCGGTCTTTCCTTCTTCTTGAAGCTGCTTCGCCTCTTCTAGTTTCTTCTTGGCCGACTTCGCTTTTTTCGCGGCTTCTCGACGCTCGCTACGGCTCATTCCCTGGTCGACCCGTTCATCATAGACGGGCTCCTTTGTCTGGCTCTTGACCCGGTTGGGCAGGGTCTGGACAAATTCACGGGTCATTTCCTGGTAGGTGTCCGGGACCGGTTCACCGCGGCGGGCCTTCTCCTCGAAGTAATTGTAGACCATCGTCTCCATGTGGAATGAGCGCACGGGGACGTTGGTGGTCTCGGCCCATTTTTTCATTGTTCGGGTTAGCCCGGAGACTTTCCCATTGTGTGCTTGGTCCCGAGCATCGAACATCTGCTTGTACTTGCGGGGATTGGTGCCCTGCCACGACTGCCCGCCATGCGTATCCGGAATGGCATAACCATCGCTTGCGTCGGTGAACAGGCCGAACATCCCCCGTGGATGGTCCGCATGGGGCACCTCACTATAGTGAAAGGCCGGTGCGATCTCGATGGTCGAATCATGGTACTTGACCTGGACGACGTTCTGATCGACCTTCACCTCGGTCTGTGAGAACCGGGGGTCGTTCTCGATACGCCGCTTGATAGCATTCAGACAGTTGCGTGGTCCATTTTCCTGTTCGATCCATTGCCGGTGTTCGTCAGCATCGAGAACGATCATCACGTCAGCGTCCGAATCCTCGCTCAAGGGAGCCGTCATTGTGCCCCGCGTGTAGGACCCGATTAGTTGGCTGTCCTCTATCTCCATGTCCTCGCTCAGAATATCGACGAGCACGTCGCGCCGATCAGAGATCGTCTCTGTCTGACGGTCAGTGATCTCGGTTTCCTCGACGTGATCCTCGTAACAATCCTCGACTTCGTCCTTCTCCGGTTCCTCTTTGGACTCCGGTTCGGGATCGCCGGAAATGGCGTCATGGAGTGCTTGGCCAGCTCCGCCGGTGTCTCCAGGTTCGCGGCCGCTATGTGAGTACGTCTGTCCGGTGGAATTGTAGCCGCCCCCCATTTATGCCGTCACCTCCTCACTGCTCGACCAGGCCATAATCGGCATCTGTCCACGTCCGAGCGCACCATTGATGTTGGCCTCCATCTGTGTGTAGCGTTCCTGTGATTGTTTGTAGGGAATGTCGCGGAGCTGGACTTCGTCAATCCAGCGTTGGCCTGCAGCGGCCACGATCTGTGGTGGAAGCTGTTCCAGTCGATGCGTGGCTTGCAGGCCGATAAGCATCACTTGAAGATCGGGTGCTTCGGAGACGACGGTTCGCAGATCCTCTTGGAGCTGGTAGAACCCGATGTTCGCCGTAAAGTACTGCGTACCGTAGAACACGCAATATCGGGCCCCGAGATACTGAAAGACCTGGTAGCAGAGCCGGCGCTCATGCGGCGTCTCACCTTTCAGCAGAGGAATGATCCGGGTTTTAGCGCCGTAGAGATTGCTGGCCATCCAGATCGTTCCTTTGAGGCATTGGAGCACGTGCTTTCGCCGAAGCAGCGGGTCGTTCTCCTTGTAAACGGGGTAGTCGCACGGGATGTGAAAGTCCGGTTGGAATTGCTGGATCAACGCGAGTTCGTCGTCCCATCCGAGGTCGGAGAGCAGGCGGTCGTTGATCGTCGTGGTCGTAATGACAGTGACACGCTCTCCGAAATAGGACTCAGCTGTTTCTCCCTTGTTGACTAACGTTTTTACAGCGGTTATCCGAAGCAGCACTGTCAACTGGCGGGGGTGGTCATTGTGGAAGCGATCGTGGGCTTCCTGTCGTTCGATGAGTAAGACAGGCCCAGTTGGTGCTTCGTCTGTCGATGCGATGTTGAATCCCTGGTGATTTTCAGTGGGGATCTGGTGTTGTGTCATTGGTTAGATCACTCTCCGAGGAGCGTCGTCTGATAATGCGGGTCGATGAACCGAGAGAGGACGTTGTCCGCAACGTACTGTAACGCCTCTACCTGTTCCCGCATGGTCAGCGATTGTTCATACAGGATAACGATGCCGCGTTTATCGAACCCGACCGTGATTTCAGTACCCTCGTTTGGCAGCTTTACCTTGACCTTGGAGACGGGTTCGCCTTCGTACCGGTCCCAGAAGTCCGTGGCTTTCAGGCTGCGCCGGTCTCGGCCTGAGATTTGCTCTGGCTCTGAGGTCTGCGTCGGGTTGAGGTCTGCTTTGACAATGTCCGGCGCCTGTTCGATGATCTGCTGGAGCGTGCTTTCTTCGAAGTTGAGGGTTTCGAGGGAGTAGCCGGGGACGAAATTGGTCTCAAGGAACTCTTGGAGTTCGTTTTCGACTTCCTTGTTGCAGTTACCGATGGCAACGAAGTCACCGCCTAGGAACACAACGGGGTGTTTCTCTAGGATCTTCGTTTCGTGTTCACCACCTAGCGTTTCGTATTCAAACTCTCGTTCAATCGCGTACTCGAACCAGAAGACGTCAGTCGCTACGCTGTCTAACGTCTCTGGAAGTGTTCCCCGGCCTAAGTCCGCGTTTGATTCTCGGGCTGAGAGCTGTGCAACTCGATCCTCGACGTCGTCCGTATCGAGATCGTCGTGGGGTGTTGGTATCAATTTGTAACTAGGCATGGAATTCGCCCTCCTGCGCAATGCGGCGCTGCACTAAGGGTTTCACTGGGGCAGCCACCCGGTAAAACACGGACCGACCAGACTTCTCTTTCTCTAACAACGAATCATCGAAGAGATTCTGGAGATGGTACGAGATTGTGGACTTGTCCCGATCTAGGAGTTCGACCAATTCCGAAGGTCGACGTCCCTGCGGATGCCGGGCCAACAGCACATGTTTGAGGATTAGCACCTGTTTTTCCGATAACTCGTAGATACGTTCCGCTGCACCGTCTAGGTGGAGCGTCCGTGCAGCTGCATCAACTGCACCAACGTCACTAAGCTCCAGGTCGTTGAGAAAGGTCTCTTTTAGTGTTTCACGGAGGAGTTGATGGAACAGGCCGGGAATACCAGAACTGCACTCGTAGATACGCTGGTACAGATCTGTGGATACTTCGATTGGGGCTGTACTGAACGCCTGCATCGTCGCATCCAATGCCGCGATCGTGGTCGATTCATCTAGCGGTGAAAGCTCCACCACCTGTGAGACCGTGAGCGTGTCGTTGATCTCGTCTTTCACCATATTCCATCGTTCAGGCGTCCATGTCGTCACGACGAACACATCTGCAATGCGGCTACTAATCGTTCCCAGCGAATGCTCAATCCGCTTATCCTCCTCGCAATCATCTAATAGGATGATGGCCTTCTCCAAGTCGCTGAGTTCAGCAAGAACACCGTCCCAATATGGTTCGCTCTCCTCTGTATCCTCCTTGAATTGGGCCGCGGAATACTCTCGGGACGGTAATCCGGTTTCTAGCTGGTCCAGCATATGCTGGATAGTCGCAAGAAGCTGGGTTTTCCCGATACCGGTTACTCCGACAATAGGGATATGATGAGGTCCCTCTCGTCGAGAGAAAAACCCGAGGAACTCAGCGATCTCCTCAAGCTGAGCGTCGTGGTTGGGTGCGTTTTCCGGTTGCTCCCGGAAATACTGTGACACGAACCCTTCTGTCACACGGTCGGGGCGGATATCTTGGTCCTGTAGCCAGGCCTCGTAGTTGCTGATATCGCCCTGTTGCCCGCGTGCAAATGCTTCTTCGAATCGATGCTGCTTATCGGAATCAACCATGGATTTCGTACAGTACCCCTTCTATTCAAACTGTCGTACTCTCCCCAAAGTAATAAAACACTAGGGTCAGTAACACGTCTAATCACAGCTCATTCCGCAAACACACCACATCACAGACCCAATTTCGCACGGCAGGGGCGATTCACCCCACGGTTGTGGCTGCGCGCGCAGCGACCGCAGGGAGCGAGCACGGAGCGGAGGGTGGGGCGGCGGGGTCAGGGCCGGTCCGGCACACAGCAAAAAAAGAAGGCTGGGCTAACTGGCTATTTTTCCCACCACCGACCGCGCTCTGGGAATTCGATCCTCGACCAGCCCGTGATCGCGAGACTGCACCGGCCCTGGTACCAGTTCTTCTTGACCGCTCTGAATCTGACCGTCTGCCCCTCTCGAACCACCGTTTTCCCGCTCTTCTCCCAGACCGTGAATTTCGTGCGCCCGCTCTCGTCTTCGATGAGCCCGACTTGTTGAATTGAGTTGTCACTTGGAGCCCAGAGCTCAGTGATTTCACCCTGGACCGTCACTTCCCCGACGGGCACGTCCGGCACATCCGCGATGGGCACGATTGCACCGGGGACCGCCTTCTGCTCCTCCAACGTCTCCAGCACCGCCTTCGTCACGTCCTCTCCGCGCTGCACCTTCTCGGCCAACTGCTTCGCGACGACTGCTCTCGACCAGCCGCCCTGCACTTCGTCGCAGATCCGCATCGCCTGCTTGTTCACCGCTGCGAGTTCGTCTTGCGTCAGTTTCTCCCGTGGATCCGTGCGCTCCACCGGTTCGGGCTCATCCAGGCCACACTGCTCGACGACGACCTCCCGCGTCCGCTTCGCGCGTCCCTCCTGTTGACTGAGTTCCGCCTGGGCACTGATGTGCTCCAGCTCGGCTTCCCGGGCCTCGATTCGCTCCTCCTGTTCGAGAGTCTTCCCGAACATGTGATCCGGGCCTTCCTTGACCCGCGCATCTGGGTGGTTGGAATCGACTTTCGCCTGCACTTCCATGTCGACCGTCGCCCGGAACTCCGGGGTCTCGTCGACGACTTCGAACCCATCCTCGTCGACCTCAACTTCATCGTGTTTCTCGAAAGCCTGTTCATCGACCGAAACTACTTCACTGGAGACGTTCTTACTTGACATTGGAACTCACTGGTTCCTGAAGGCGCTCACGCGCCCGACACCGCGATGCTACAACATCGCGGATTTCCTCGACGACAACAACCGACAGAACCATCTGCGCGCTCTCGCTCGCGCCTTCGCGAGCGCCCTGTGGGCGCGAGCGAGAGCGCGCCCGAGGCGGACGATCATCCAGCACCGCGCACCGACCCGCCCGGAGCGAGCGGCCAGCGGGATATGCCCGCTCGTGTCCGGCCCGATGTGCGGGTCCGTGTCCAGGGCGACTGTCGCCGAGAACGCGCGCCGCAGTGTGGCGCGCGACAGCGCAGGCGGCACAAAGCGCTGGAACGCGAAAGCCCGCAAGGGGCGCAACCGACGGGGATACCCGCTGGCGCCGAGGGCACATCCATTTTAGCCCGGAACGGGCGCGGGCGGTGCGGAGAGCGCCCGCACGCCCGGAATGGTCGGTCGCGAGCGACGCGGAGGGCGGAACGCGGCGAGCGGGGCGGGCCATAACGGACACACCAGTCTAGCCGGCCGCGACACTCGGCGATCCAGCTACCGTCCTGGTGGACTCAGAAAGGGCGAGGCCGCCTCGGCCGTCCCCCGACCCCGCAAGCACCGCAGGCACGAGGCGCGCAGCGGTGGTCGCGGGATGCCGAGCGGCCGAGGGCTTTCAGAAACTGTATTTCAATCGTCGTGCTGCGCGTTCAATTCTGTCAGGAACTGGCCGGCTGCTGTCCCGATACGAACACCGTCGACGTTACGCATCTCGAGGTCATGCGTGGCAGTCCGAAAGGGGTGGTGGTCGACGAGAACGCGATGGATAACAGTTCGGACGGGGCCGGTCCCGTACCTATCGACGACAGTAGCCATCATCTCGTCGAGATGTGCGTCCCGGTGCTCCGTCCGGGGATGCTGTGCGCGCTCGAGGATGAGTTCGACCACGTCATCAACTGATGCGTGCTCGGGATTCTTGGTTCGTTCACAAACGTCGTAGAGAGCGTCGTTATCGGGCATTCCAAATCACTTCGAAGGATCCTCCACGGTGTCAGGGCTCCTTGAGCAATGAGCGAGCTCGCTGCACGTAACTGTTCGCGCCCCAGCTACGGGCGTCACTGATCGCATCGAGGAGCAGCCGCGCATCGGCAGCTGATAGGTGTTCAGCTCGAACGAGAACCGAGAGCAGCGTCGGTGTCGTGACGAGCCGAGTATCAGCGAGTGAGGCGTGGATCAAGCCAAGTTGGTTGAACTCGTCACAGAGGAAGAGCGTAGCATTGAGATCGTTCGCGAGCGTGACCGCCGCGTTTTCACCGTCATCGAGGGGGAACTCGGCATCGAGGTCGACCGACTGTGTCGTGAATGACTCTGTTTGGTCGAGGACGGCGGACGCGGCGTGTCCATGGACGTCATCGTACGAGGCGATCTCTTGGAGTTCATCGATGACCGCTGTTGGGACGACGACCTCGTACCGGGAGAGACAGAGTGCGAGTGGATCGGGGTCGTCGTCAGTAACGATCCCGAGACTCACGAGGGCGGAGGCGTCTGCGATAAGCCGCGACATCTAAGCGTCGGCGACCTCGTCGATGAAGTCCTCGTCCAACTGCTGTTTCAACACGCGGAGGTTTGCCGCCTCCTCGGCGCCGACGAGCGCTTTGAGTTGATCGAAGGTAATCTCATCGTCGTAATAGGCGGCAGCGATCTCTTGGGTGAGTGCGTCGTCGTGAGCGGCGTCTTGGAGGTACTCCCGAAGCGCGGTCACGAGGATATCTGTTCGGTCTTCCCCGAGGACTGCGGCCAGTGCGTCGGCCCGGTCGATGAGCCGATCGGGGGCCCGAAACTGCACGCGCTTCTTATCGGTGCTCATGATGTGTACATTGTGAGCCAACGCACTTAGCCGTTTTCGTGTGTACGATGTGAGCCTCACTCGGCTAAGCGTCACTCGGCCACGAGGTGCTCCGTGAGGTCGCGCGTCCAGTACGTCGCGAGCCCACCAGGGCTACAGCGAGCACACAGTTGGAGCGGCCCCTCGAGATGGCCGAGTTCGACGCGGAACCGGGTAAGTGCCGCGAGGGCGCCGACGACCAGTCCGCACCCGTCGCAGGCGTGGTGGTCGCGCTCGTCGGGATCCGACCGCGTCTGGGTGGCGCAGTCGACACAGATTGGGTGCGTCACCCGTTCGTCTTTCCCCCACGTATGCGCCTCGCCCATCGCTGTACCAGGCGGTGAATCGCAGAACCCACACCCAGAAAGCGTCTGTTGCATCAGTTGTCCTCCGCGTCGGCGTCGGTGGCGGCCTGCCAGCCACGATGGAACACGGCGAGCTGGGTGATCGACTTGAAGGGCTTGCTACTGGGCTCGTGGACGAGAATGCGTTGGTCAGGGATCGGCGCCACCACATCGTCCTCGACGAGGTCGCCAACGAGACGGCGGGCAGTCGCCTCGTCGATGTCCGCCGTCGCGACTCGGGACGCATCCCGGTCCTGTGCAACGAGTTCGGTTTCGAGCCGGTCGTAGTCGCCTGTCGTGTCGTCGATGATATCAGGTCCAGTCATGGAAGCTCACGCTCTGGACGCGCTTCGAGCGCGCCTCACGCCTCCTGGCGCCGATAGACACACCTGCGGTGCGGGCATGATGTCCTACGTCAGCTATCTGCCTCCAGCTAGCCGTTCCTGGTTGGAAGGGAGCATGACGCTACTCCAACACCTACTGTAAGCCACCCCTTGCTGTCGGTCTGTTAGAGTGCGATCACGAGCCCGGTCACGAGTGTCACGAGTCCGAGTGCCAGCCACGTCGTCCGCGCTGCAAGGCGCTGCCAAACCCGCCTCCCCAGCTGGCGGAGTTGATCACGGAGGGCTGCCCGCCGTTCTGTTTCGAGGACCGCGACTTCGTCGTAGTAATCGCGGCGCTCTGCGGGAAGCGTCCGGAGTGTCGTCTGGCACTCACTGCAGGTGTATTCGAACTCTGCACGGACGTGCTGGCGGCGGAATTCTTGCTCGCCGCTCTCGTCGTAGCCTGTGATCTCGTACACGAGGAGTTTCGAGACGAATCGACGGTTCCCGCACTCTGGACATTGGTTCATCCTGAGCGTTGGTGTTCCATCCTCGCTGCTCGTATCGTCTGGCCAGGATGTCTGTGACTCTGTGTCCTCGGTCTCTCGGGGTGGCCTCGTGTGGTTTTCTGACGGCGATGCACTCGCTGTCTCGGAGTTACTGAACGTGGACATGGGTTCACCTGTGACTGCACTCAGCTGACTCCAGGCTGGACACCACGGCGACTCTCGTGGTGGTGCCCATCGTGCTGAGCGCCGTCACCCTTGGTCGGCGCGATAAACGCCACTGCGGGGGAGTCGTCTAGTCGTCCCACAGTACTGCAATCCGGTCTTCGACCTCGTCGAGGACCAGTTGCAGGACATCACGATGATCGGTCGGCCAAGAGTCATCGTCACCAGGCGTCGGGGCGGTGGGCGGGGGATGGAAGTGGTCGCGCGTATTGTGGGGGTTCGGATGCCGATCCCATCGACATTCCCAGGTGTGCTCCGAATGGACCTCTCGATAGTGGATTGTGAAGTCGTCGTTCGTGTACCAGCGGACAGTCAGGGTTGCGTCGTCGACGGGCGCTGGGTAGTATGACGATGCAAAGACGACCTGAAGCTCGAGATGGCCGCTTGCATCCGTGATGGCCGCGTGGGAGACTTGTCCGGTGGCTTGGAGCCGTGTCTGAAGGAACTCAAGGATGGGACGATCGATGGGGGCAGGGCTCCCGCCATCGCCTGTCGGTGGCACCATCGAGCCGGCTACCCGGATGCCTGTTCGCGCTCGCCATCCGTGCGTTGCTGGCGTGCGCGCTCGTAGCGGGCACGCTCCTCGCGGGCGGTCGCCCAGTCGGCGAGGTCGCTGTACACGTCGTCGATGGTCCGTTCGTCGCTGGCTTCCGCGGCGGCGACGGCGTCGACGGCGGCCGGTGACGCGGCGTCGTACGCCTCCTCATACTCGGTGATGCGCGTCGTCAGCTCACGAACGCGGTCCTGGAGTTCCTCGACAGAATGGTCGGCTGCGAGCTGGTTGATGCGTCGCCACTCGAAGTACGCGTCATTACGCTCGTAGGTGGCTGGGTGGCCGTCGTGCCGGGTAACGATGCCGAGATCGTCGAACCAGCCCAGATACTTCCGGGCGGTCTTGGGGTCACAGTCGGCGCTGTCGGCGATCGCGCTCGCCGCCGTCGGCTCGCGGGTCTGCAGGATGGTGCCGTAGACGCGTTGTTCGACGTCGTCGCTGCTGAACGCGTCCTCAAAGGGAGGTGGCCCATCGGCGGCGTCTGTCTCGGACATACTCAGAATTGCAGGTCTAAGGATATAGTTCTTACTTCGAGGAATAGTTTCCCGAACAACAGTATCCTGCGATAGCCCCCATTTTGCGGCGAGATTGAGCGTAGTTAACCAACAAACAGCGCAATATAGCGAGAACGTTGGTTAATACTTCTATCTCGCGGAACCAGAACTCTCGAGGGAGGGCTTCTCGGATGAAGGTGATGCGGCGCTACTACTCGGACTGGCCACCGAAGAATCGACTCAACATAGAGGGTGATTCTGAATCGTCATCGGTCTCTCTCGCAGTACCGGAGTCTTCCTCGTGAGACTGCGCAGTCTCCCGGTCACGGGTTGCGAGTTCGTCGGTGAGCCGCTCGACCTCTGCTTCGAGAGTCTCGATCCGCTCCGTCTTCTGTTCGAGTGTTGCTTCGAGCTCGTCGACGCGCTCGCTCAACAGTCGGTTTTTCTCCGTCAGGTACGCACGACTCCGGTCTGCCTCGTCAGGTGTCCCGCCAGCTGTGACCTCGTCAGGTGTGCCGTGGGGATCTGCGGCGTCGTCGCCGGCGTCCGGGTTGTAGAACTCCGATGTGGTCGCAATCGCTCGCTCGATGGTCTTCTCGCCGTAGGTCGACCCGTCAGCGTAGTGAACCTCGTCCCATTTCTCGCGGTGGAGTCCCGACTGGCGGAACAGGTGATCCATCTGCGTCTGGTCGCCGCCGGTCCAGAATGCAAGCAAACAGCACAGCGCCATGTCGGCCTCGGACTGACTGTCGTAGCCGACCGTATTCCCGTTCCAGAGCCGCTCGAACTTCTCGCCGTTCGATGCGTTTCGCGCTTTTTCGAGGAGGTCCTCGTCTTCGAGGTCGACGTCGACGTCGGCTGCGTCGGTCGTCGGTGACCGGGCGTCAGTGCCATCACGCTGTTCGGACTCGGAGGCTGTGTCACGCTCTGTGTCCTGGACGTACTCGCGGTGAATCGCTGTGAGCGCGTCCTGCCGGCGTGCAACGCGTGTTGGTGTCCACTCGACGTGGTCGCCAGTGACGGTGAAAAAGCGTGCCGTGTCGTACAATTCGATGCTCCCGCGCCGGTTCCGCCCCTCGGGGAGTGCGCCAGTGATCAGGACGTGATAGCCGGTACCGGACGGTGACACCTCGGTGTAGGAGTCGAGTCGCTCAATGATGTCCAGCGCCGCGTCGTCGACGTCGTCTGTCTCGGGATCGCGGCAGTCGTCCAGATCGATGCCGACGATGGAGTCGTCGTCAGTAAACACGAACCCAATACCATCGGCGTGCTCTGTCTCGCTGTAGTCGAGTGCTGTCTCGAAACTCGCCCAGGTCTCCGACTCTGTTGCTGACGCGAACCCCCCAGCCCCTGGCGTCACCGGAATCTTCGTCGGTTTGCCGTCTCGCTCCTCCTCGCGCCAGCACACCCACTGGTCGCGTTCGCGTAACGTCTCCGGAATCGCCTCCGGCTCGTTGACGATGGGGTCACTCATCCTCACGTAGCACCTCGCATGGCTCTCACTGGCTCTGAGCCAGCACAGAACTCACTCTGCTGTACGTCGCGATCCAATCCCTTGGTCCCAACGGGGACCCCCCGTTCTATCCTAGTTGGTTGTTGGGTGGAACACCCGCTATAGCAGGTTAAAAATCGCTGGACGTGAGCGTGTTCCACCCATTTCGGCCGTTTCGTAGCTGTTCCACCCATTGAAGATTTGGGTGGAACATGCCGCAGCCGGGTGATTTCCGACCTTCGAGTTTGATTGGATGAGGTCATGATTCAGCTTGGGTGGAACAGGTCTCAAGAAGTCCCGATGATATCGGGAATTGGACCGTGTACGTCCATTTCATGGCTGAAAGTCCTCTTCAGACCGGATGCGGACACCAGTGTAATGCGGGACGGGTTCCCCGCCGATTCGCTTCTTCGTGGAGTCCACCTTGATGTGGGTGTTGAGCTTCCGGGTGAACCAGCTCTTATTCAGCGGATCGTCGATGCCGTGTGCCTCTGCCCAGTCGTTGTAGAGACCGAATACATCGTCTTTCGGCACGGCTTCATCCGCGTCTTCGACGAGATATTCGTCGACAAACGCTTCGAACGACGGTGGCGATTGGTCTTCCTCGACTGTCTCATCGGCCTGGTCGGTCTGACTGGGTGGTTCGTCAGCGGCCGCTGATTCAGGCGATGCGGGACGGAATGCCCCGTCAGTGATTGCTGAGAGTGGCCGCTTCTCACCGTCTTCATACACGACCGATTCCGCCTCATCGTGAAGGATAACGATGCCGTACGTCGAACGTGTGTAGTCTGGTACGGGGAGTTCGGCTTCGGGGACAAATGGCTTCTTGATGCGCACCCAGTCGTCCTCAAACGCCGATTTCGTCTCGTAGACGTGTTGCTCACCGTGCTCGTATACCACGTACTCGTCGGCAGCGTGGTCGTAGCTGTAGATGGCTGGAACACGGTCCTTCGAGAGTTTTTCAAGCGACGGGAGGCGGATGTGTTCCGTCCCGCTGGCATCACGAAGGACGATCTCGTCGCTATCACGCTGCCAGATGTTCTGGGTCCCGTTCTCGTCGTCGGTCGCCGGTCGCACGGCCGTCACTCCACCTTCTTCGGTCGCTCCACCGTTGAACGTGAGATTCGAGTCAGTCGTGTAGAACCGTGTCTCATCATTCTGGAGAGTACGGACGGGTGGTGTGAGAATGCCGTCGACACGCTCGGCCCACTCAGTTTCGTCGTTTCCTGGGCGAACGACAAACAGCGGGATATCCCCTGCTTCTTGGGCTTTCCGGAGATTCGTGAGCACCTTTGCGGGATTCTCGGGTGTCGTCGTTTCGACTTCGATGGCGAATCGGTCTGCAACGTCGGGGTGGCTCGCCCTCGCGTCAGGTTTCTCGCCGCCATCCTGTGTGAGGATCGAGACGGTGAAGCCGAGTGCGGTGAGCTCCTCTTCGATCTGGCGGAGTGCTGTGTCGTGGACACTCCCACCAGCGGCCTGCACGCTACCAGTATCGGGTGTCGAGACATCCTCTCCGGCGTCAGTGAGCCGGATGCGGAGCTCGTCGGCGTCGATATCGACGGTCGTATCGAGGTATCGTGATCGTTCTCGAATGTCCGCGAGGGCATCATACGATGGCGGCTCGGCGTCGACGTCGTCGAAGAGCCGTCTGAGTTCGTCGTCAACTGCTTCAACGGCCACCCAGCCGTTTTCCTCACGGCAGCCCTCTCGAAGCTGCAGACTCCGAACCACGTTCGCAATCGCGACGTCCAGGTCATCGCTCCCGATATCGAGCACCCCGTGTCCGTCGGTCGGTGTTCTCGTTGTTGAGGCGTCTGTTGCGGCCGGCACGCCGTGTTCGTCACTGATGTGCTCGTGCATCGAGGAGAGCGTCTCAGTGAACTCCTCCTCTTCACGCTCAGTGAGCGGGAATTCACTCTCGGGGTGGCCCGGTGGAATCGGGAGTGGTTCGAGACTGAACGGATATGGTCCTGTTTCACCGAACGTAGGGCTTGGCAGACTGGCGATCCACTCTCCGCGCGGCAACGAACGAATCCGATTAGCGAAATCTGTGGGGTCCATTTCTTCGTGGGCCATCGCTCGCGCCAGTTCCCGGTCGACGTTGATTTTCCCGATGAGTGAACTGCCGATGTTGTTCAGAGCGTTCAGGTAGATCTTCCGCCCACCTTCAGCCTCCATCTGTTCGGGGAACTGCATCGACAGGCCAACAGAGAGCCGGAATCCCCGGCCTTTCTCAAGGAGATCATTCATGATGTCGGAGACCACGACCGATGCTGCCTCGTCGACGAGCAAGTTCACGACGTAGTCGTCGGAGTGCTGGGAGAGGGCCTGTTTGCGGTCCTTGAGAGCTGCATCGAGATTGGTCAGGATCACACCGGTCATAATCCGGGCGGCGTCGTCGCGGAGGTCGCCGAGGTCGAAGAGAATGACCGTATCCTCGTCGAGGACATCTCGAAAGTCGAACTGGTTCTCGGTATTGTTGAAGATCTGCCGCAGGTGCGTATCCTGTGAAATGTACGCAAGGCGGTTTCCGACACCGCCCATCACGTTCGCGAAGGTGTTCGAATCTAACTGGAGCTGCCGTCGAATCGTCCGGGTGACTTCCTCGTCGCTCGACCGTGGAGCGTCGCCGATGTTCTCGTTCGGTGGCCCGGCTTCCCAGAGCTGGTCGACGACGTGTTCGAGCTGTCGGTGGGCGAAATAGTCCGTCGACGCTCGGTACAGCCCGTTCTCACGCCCGTATTCCTCGTCGAACAGTGCCTTGATGAGTGTCTTGATGAGAGTTGGGGCCACAGTCGCCCGCTCGTAGCGGTCGGTTCCCATCACGAGCTTCAAAATCTCTTCGTAGTGGTCGGCCTTCCGTTGGACGGCGTCTTCGCGGCGCCGTCCGCTCTCCATCGACGGTTCGAGATCGAAAAACGAGAACCCGGGGAGGACGTCCGGGATTGGGAAGTGGACGACGTTCTCTTCGAGGTCGGTCATTCCGAACCGACGCGCGTGAGCCCGCATATAATTCTGGGCCATATCGTCGTTCTTCGGGATGATGAGGATCGTCGGCCCCTCGGTGTTGTCGTACAGCGACAGCATATCGTTGATGAGGGCTTTCGACTTCCCAGAACCGGTTGTTCCGAACCGGCCGAAATGAGTGGGCAGCAGTCCGGGTGGAATGTGTGTCGGCACGTCTTCGGCCTCGCCGGTGTCGTCGAGGGCATACCCGATTGCCATCCCGTCTCGGAACTCACTCATGAGGTCTTGGTGCGGACGGGGCAACGGATTCCGACTCTGCTGTTCCGCACGCGTCCCACGTGTCCCCTCGACAGTAAGCTGTTCCGAGGAGGGGACGAGTACGAAGTTCGCGAGTTCTCGGCCACTCAGGACGAACTCCGGTCGAGTCGTCCCGCGGCCAGTCGTGATCTCACGATCCAAGAGCCGCTGCAGCGCCGCTCGTGCGTTTCGGTCTTTCGTAGCTGCCCGGAAGCCGCTGTCGCGTACCCGTTCGGCCGCAACCTCATAGTACGGCCCGTCAAGCGGGTCGAATACCGGAACAAGTGATTGCATTCGCTCATCGAGATCATCGCGACCGTCACCACCGGAGGGAATCCCGATTGCTCGGATGTTCGCGGTGAACGATCGCTTCGGATTTTTCGCCTCGATTGCCGCGACACGTTTTGCAACCGCGTCGCTAAGCTGGTTTCTGTCCCGGCTCTCCGGCTGATCGTCGAGTTCGAAGAGGGAGCCAATAATCTCCTGAGCGAGTGTGTCTCGTCCGTCGATGACGTCCTCCTTGCGAAGGTCGGCATCGGACTGCCAGCTCTCGTGTCGTTGGAAGACGACTTGGAACGCTACTGGTGCTGTCGCCTCCATCAGGTGGTCGACGAGCGACGCGAGCGCACCTCCTGGCTGATCGACGGCTGGGAGTTCCGCTTCGTCGTCGGCAGTAAATGGCGAGAGTGAGGTCATCCAGTCTTGCTTCCGAGTCGCCGACCCTTGCCACCGCACGCCGAGTGGGGAGACGGATTCGGTCGCTGGCCGTGCGAGTATCGTCCCCTCCGATGTTACCGTTGGTTTGGCAAGTGTCGTGAATGGCTCATCCTCGGGAATCGCATCTGGTGGGGCGAGTTCGAGGGCAGTATCGCCGATCTCGATGAAGTGGTCGGGAAACTGGTCGCCGACCGTTCCTCCATCCGCGACTGATTCGGCGTCCCCTGGCCCCGCTTGACTGTTGTCGTCAGTGCCACGTTCGTATTGCTCATCAGGACTGAACTCGTACGAGAGCTCGTCCGACTCATAGTGCTCGACGAATGTCTCGCGGTCGAATTCGACAGGCTGTACGAGTCGAGATGCGACGTCGACCTCGGTACGCTCGATGTCGAAGGTCCCGGGATAGATCGACCGGAGCCGTTTCTCCAGGGTATCCAGATGGTCGTCGGCACCGTAGTAGAATTCGACGGGGTCATCTTTCCCCTCGCTCAGCGCGAGAAATTCGAATCGTAGCGGTGTGTCGCTGTGTAGCGGATTGAGTGTGTCAACTAGTCCTGTCGAGTCCGTTGAGGTCAGTTTGTGGAGGCTCTCCAGTGCCTGCGGCAGACGCTCCGGATTGAGCCGTTCGGAGGTTGGCGTCACGCGAAGGTACTCACGCATCGTCGTCACCTCCCGCTGCGCCACCATCAGTCTCTGCTGGCGTCTGCTCAGGTGGGCGTTGTCCATTGTCGGTCGCTCGGCTTTCAATATCGTCTTGGAACGCCTGCACGTCCGCGTCCACGGCGTTCTCACCAGTCCCGGGGAGTGAGGCTCGCCGTTGCTCGGTTGGCTCGAAGTCGATGACCTGCTTCTCCTTGGGCATCGCTTTGACCTGGATCCCACGCCACTCGCCGTCGACGCCAACCAGTGCTTCGGAGAAGCCGGCGTCCTCGTTGCCCGGCACAGCATCCTGGACGAACCGCATCTGCGCGTAATTCAGCCCGAACTCGTCGGCCCACTCCTTGTCCATCCCGTCGAGGCGGTGGAACTGCTTGACGGCACACTGATCGAGGATCGCCTCGCTTTCGGCGTGCTCGAAGAACTCGTCGACGGTCTGGGTGACCAGCCGGATCGAGAGGTCGTGGTGGCGGTGGTGCCGGAACACCGTCTCGAGGAACGCCAGACTCGCGGCGTCCTGCATGATGTAGCGCGCCTCGTCGATGTAGAACACGACCTCCTTCTCCGAGACCTTCGCCCGTTCGTACACCAGCGAGATGAGTAGCTGCATCGTCAGTGCCGTGCTGCTGTCGACGCTGCCCTCCTGCTGGGCGAGGTCGAGGTAGATGACCTTCTCGTCCCGGATGTCGAAATCCGATTCTTGGCCGAGGTTGGCGTGGCGACCGTCGTCCTCGAAGGGGCGCAGCTGATCGAGGAGCCACGTCGCGTCCTCTTTGATCTTCCCTGCCTCTTCGTCGGATCGAACGACGAACTCCTCAGGGTCGTCGACCATGTCCTCGAAGACGTCCATCATATCACGGATGGTCGGACTCGGATTGCTGTGCGTCGAGATGTCGTCGGTGATGCCGTTGCGCTGGTAGGCACGTTTGAGGGCGAGTTCGAGCGTGGTGCGCCGGTCTCCCAGTGAGATGCCCCGGAGGGCAAAGAAGTTCGTCAGGAAGCTCATCGCGTCGTCGAGTTTCTCGTTGAACGGGCTCGCGTCCTCGCCCATCGCCCGCTGGACGTGTTCGGGCGTCTCCCGAATCTCCAAGGGGTTCAGCCCGAGCGTCCCGCCGACTGTGATCCGCTTGGCGTCGAGCGCCTCCGAGACACCGGCCCAGTTGTTCAGCGGCTCGAGGATGATGCCGATACGGTCCTTACTCTGCTCGATGGAGCGGATGAAGTTCTGCTTCGAACTGAACGACTTCCCCGACCCCGTGTCGCCGACGGTGAACATCGCGTACCCGTTGTCCCGCGCGAACGGGTCGATGACCACGGGACTCTGGTTATCTTTGTGAATCCCGAACTCGACGCCGCCCTCCTCGAGAATCGTCGCGTTGTGCGGCGAGGACAGCAACGCGCCGACGGCGCCGCCGAGCGCAATCGATGTCCGCCCGAATTCGTTGTCGCCGATGGGCGCGGCGGATTGGAGGGCGAGATCCTGCCGACAGATAGCCGTCTTCGGCGTGAGGTTCGCCGGGTCGTCGCGGAGCGCGCTCTTGACCGTCTGGACGGCATCTCTGAGTTCGTCTTTCTCGTCGGCCCGCACGGTGATGAACATCCCTTGGTCGAAGACGTTCGCGCCGTTCTCGACGGCCTTGTACGTCGCTGCGGCCTCGTTGGCGCGCTCTTGGAGATAGGCGCTCCGGATACTCTGTTCGAGGTCAGCATCGACCTGGAGGTCGTCAGCGATGTCCTGCAGTTCGTTCCGGGCCCGCTCCTGATTTTTCGGCGTGATGTGGGCCGTCAGATCGAACTGGACATCGGTCATCTCGAAGAGGTCGCTCAGATACCCGTCGTTGGGATAGTCGGCATAGTTAGCGATGTAGAGTGTCGTCGTCCACTGTTCGCCGACCCGTGCGGCTCGCGTTTCCCACTCGACAGCTCCGGGAGCGGTGACGGTCTTGTGCGACTCGGAGATGTCGTCGAGGAGCTTGCGTTCGGCCTCGCCTTCTTCGAGTGTCTCCTCGTCGAGGACATCGGTAAAGTCCACGTCTGGTTCATCATCCGCAGTGAAGCGGTCCCAGAGGTACTTACTGCCGACGCCAAGGCCGAGACCCACTGCAAGGGCTAGTACTGCACTCTCTGCTGGTGTCAGGTTCTGGAGCCACCCGGCGACGGAGCCAAGCGCGCCACCACCGGTCTGGAGGGTCACGTTACGCATCGTGTGGATCCTCCCGGCGCGAGTGGCCGATGATCGATTGGTCGCGAACCACACGCTCCGCCTCGTCGTAGTCGTGTTCGCGGCCGTTCCAGAAGTCCATATTCAGAACGAACAGCTCGACCGTGCTGAGTCGACGTGCGGACCACCCCGACGCCTGCTGGATGAACTCGGATCGCACGTCGTTCACGCGACTGTCGAGCTTCTCGAACATCTGCGCACGACGTTCGACGTCGGTAAGGTCCTCGCGGCGGGTGACGAACGGGTTGAACAGGAACCCGATGACGGGGAACTGGGTCAGCTTCTCTGCGGGGGTGCCCTCGTCGCGGAAGCGGTCGTAGACCTCTATCGGACTGACTTCAACGCCGATGTAGTACCGGACCTGCTGAATACCCCGGTCACGCATCTCCTTCGGCCGTGTCTCTCGGTACTCTTCGAGGAGTTCCCGGAAAATCGGGTTCTCCGTGACGTCTTCGTCCGTGAGTCGATCCTCGATGGTCTCGGTGATCTGCTCGACCGGGAAGGAACGGGTTGTGGCGTGGAGTTTGAGCTTCGAGTCCAGCTCTTTGTTAGCGAACTCTTCGCCGGCGTCCTGGAGCTGCGCCCAGTCGTCGGACATCGCGAAGTCCATGTTGGCCGGATCGATCTCGATAAACGCCTCCATCGCGCCGTCTTCACGCTGGATGGCACCAGCACCCGGCCACGCCCGCTTGATGTTCGTGAGGTCCTGCGTTCGCTCGTCCGGCTTGAACGGCGTGTAGTTCGCGAGTCCGCCTTCGTTGCGCTCTGACTCGTTGGTACTCGTGTCGGCGTCGGCGGGCGCACTGAACGTGATCTGAGGTCGCTTGAGGTACCGATAGACGTCTTTGGTCCACGTCCAAGCGTTCAGGTGGGTTGGTGAGACGTAGATGACGGCAACGCCAAAGCCAAGCCCGCCAGCGACGAACGGGAGGGCAAGCGACTCGATCCCGGTGAGGCCAGCGATAAACAGCCCAATAATTGGGAAGGCGATGAGCATGCCGACGTCCCCTTCCTCAATATTGAGATACGGGATGCGACTCTCCTCGCCGAACTGATCCATGATGCGCCGTGCGGCCGCGTCTTGATCTGCTGACATTGTTAGTGGATTCCTCGATCAAACTCCATCCCACGGTCGTCACTCGCCGATTCCGCTGTCGCACCACCTGGGTCATTCTCTGTCCGACGGTACGATGGCGTGTCGCCATCGTTTCCTCCATGCCCACCGCGGGCAGCCGCTTTTTGCGCGACGGCATGACCGGCAGCGGCTTTCGGCCCCCACCGAGCGGCGGTCGTCGCGACGCCGGCGCCACCGACGTAGGCTCCAGCGGCGACACCGCCAACGAGTGCTGCGCCTTTCGTCGCACCGCCGACGACTTTGGCCGTCAACGGGGTCGCGTATTTGAACGTCTTCCACGTGATGTAGAGGGCGACCAGCGGAAGAGACGCAGCGACGAGATATTTGAGGAATGCTGTTCCTGGTGTGAGCGTTCCACCGCTGTAGATCAAATCGTATCCCTTGAGGACCATCGCAGCTGGGAGCGGGAGGACAGCCAACGGGACAAACCGTTTGCAGAATCCCATCGCGATATCGGATACGACCGGAATGTTTCCGTAGGCCAGTGCAAATGCAATCGGCATTCCGTACAGGTAGACATAGAGCAGGATCATCCGGATGTAGAACAGCGCCTCCAGCGCCCACATCGAAATTCCACCAATCACGGCGAACAATAGCCCCAGTCCTGGGTTTGTGATGGCTGCACCCAAGAACTGAAGCATTGCCGAGGCTACGGAGGAAAGCTCCGGCATCAGTGCAATGGTGAACCCGTCGACGAGGTAGAGCGCAAGAGTTCCAACCCAATACCACGTAATGATTAGAAAGGCACCGACCCAGGCCGTCTTCTTCGTTTTTCGGGCTTCGTAGGTACTTCCAATATTGAAGATTCGAACCGTGTGACGCCCCTGGACGCTCATCACGAGGAGCAAAAGAGCGACCAGCATGATTTCGCCGCCGATGAGAGCATCGTGAATCGCTGGCCAGGGTGCGTTGGTTGGTTCACCGAAGACAAATGCTCCGTTCGTCTCTGGGGTCGGAGTTCCGAACATCCCCTCCGACAGAGTCTCATACCCCGACCTGAGACCGTCGATAAACAGCCCGATGAACCAATCAACGACGCCTTTGATACCCTCAAGGACGACGTCAATGAGATCAACCATCGTCAGGCCTCCGTGATCGTGACCTCACAGTCAGTCATCTCGTCAGACCCGGAATACTGGACATCGTAGGTATTCGTGACCCGATTGCTACTGACTTGAGTCTCGACGATAACCGTGAACTGCCCGCTGTTACCATCCGGAGAACACCCCATTCCGTCCTCACTCTCTGAACCGAACGGGAACGAATTACTGAACAGGTCGGCTGTCTCGCCAGGGGAGACTACTACCCGGTCTGTTTCGTGCATTCCACTGCCTCTGGGGTTCTCAATTGGATTGGGAACGTCCCCGGAGAAGATTAGTTCAGTTATCGCTTCTGGACCGCTTCCTGTGTTCTCTACCGTGACGAATGCCTCGCCATTCTTGATCCGGTCAGTCTCGCTCTCACCATAGACCTCATCCCACGGCTTATCTGGATTATTCCGATAGAGTCCGACATCCTGTATCTGGATCTCTGGACGCAGTTCAGTCGTGGTCTCGACTACTGTCTCCTCGCCCTTCAGTGCGACAATCCGGTACTCACCGGGTGCATACGCGGTGCCAATCTCGAACGAGACCTGTTGAACCCCTGCGGCTACGTCACGCTTCCCGAATAGTTCTCCATTCGGTTGGATGAGGTTGACTTTGTCGACGTCTGCGTCTGCAGAGAGTTCGACGACGAGTGTGGTTCCCTCGACAGCGATACGCGTGAGTGGGCCGTTGCCATCTGGAGAGGTCGTTCCGTCACCAGGCGTCCCAGAACCGCCATTGTCGTTCAGACAGCCCGCGACGCTCACGAGGGCAGCACCTGCGACTGTTCGGAGGGCGGTTCGCCGACTGATCTGTGGGTGGTTTCTAGTCATGACTATGGGTTCCGTTGGAAGATGTCGTCTGGACCGAGCATTCGGAGGAGCCGCTTGCCTGCGTAGAACATCACAAGAAACGGGATGAGCTGCCAGCCAACCTCGAAAATGAACGCGAACCAACCGTCGATGGTGCCGAGCGGATGCCACCGAGCTGTTGCCGTCGCACTCACATACGCGGGGTCGTGCCCGAGCCACGAACCCGGATGGTACCGTGCCGTGTAGATACCCGGCTCGTCGATCGTCACGATCGCCACCCCGGAGGCGTTGGTCTCGACGCGTTGCTCCGCGATGGTGATGTACCCGTTGCGAGTGTTCCCACCGATTGGATATCGTCGGTCGGGATCGCTGAGCACGATTGGGGCGCCGGTCTCGTTGTCTCGGAGTTCGATGCGGAGTGTGGCCTGACTTTCGTTCTGCTGGAGAACCTCAACAGTCAGATTACTGCGCCGGAGCTGCCGCTCTGAGCCAGCGTCAGGTGCCACAATCGAGGCGTTCACGCCCCGCACGATCCCCGCTACCTGGAGCGCGTCGCGGTCGACGTTCTCCGCGCGAACCGCAACACCGTACGTCGTCGTGTACGACTGGTTGACGATGTCGATGTTGATGTTCTCACCGAGAGTGCCGTCCGGAGACGGTCGGTCAGTTCCCCAGGTGTCGATGATCTCTGGGCCATCGCGAACTGGTTCGGCACGCGGGCCGATTCGCGACGGGTACGCGTGAACATAGACAGGAATCGCATCCGACTCGACGGTGGCGCTGTCGGTCCGGTTCGACCTGACGAGCGTATCCCAGTCGGTGTTCCGAGCGGTGTAGAACCGCCAGACGCCACGCACTCGTGCGCTTCCATTCTCCGTCAGCGTGTACCCCTGCCACGGTCGAGACTGGAAAATAGCCACACCGGCGTCACCATTGGGATACTCGGCGTAGTAGGGGTACGCCGAGAGGTCGTAGATCTCGACAGCGATCGAATCCGAGACGTTGAGCGACTCGGTTCGGTACGTGACCTCAACATCGGTCTCGTCGCCTCGGTCGATTCGCGTGGTCTTCTTCAGCCGGACGCTGATCTCGGCTTCGAGTGTGAGGTTTGCACTCCAGTCGTCCTCGATCTGGTAGTCGAGGGCCGGCGTGTGCGAGCCGTCGCGCTCGACGATGGTTTCGCCGTCCTTCTGCAATCGAACCTCCTCGACCTCGGTGCTCGCGAGCGACCACTCGATCGTCGTGTTCCCCGAGGAGCTTCCGTTCGGGACGCGAACGCGATAGTCGACGAGCCCCCGCATCGTGCCGTTCGGCGCGATATAGAGCGGGGTCTCACCCGACTCCAAGTGACCTCGCGTCGACGGCTGCACTGCGAACACTGTGGCGTGGGCGTCCTCGATAAACACGCCATCTTCGAGCGACGCGTGGCGCGGATGCACGGACGTATCCGACCCACCGGCTTCGAGATCAGCGAAGTCGTTTCGCGTCCACGTTGCAGCTGTCGCCGGCGGGCGCGTGAACGTGATGTCCGTCCCGTTTGCGAGCTGGTGCATCGCGGTCCGGCTCTCGCCGTAGCGCTGCTGGTACTCCTCTTGGGTGATGTAGTTGTCCGCGTCGCGAGACCACAGCGTGGCTGATTCATTCTCAGTGAGCCCATTTCCCTCCGTGCCTGGCCGTGGCGGGCTTGCAGTGACGAGACCTGTGACTAAACTCGTCACGAACAGGGCGGCCATTAGCACGGAGAGCTCTCGTTGTGTCATGGGGGCTCGCGACGGGGATGGTAGTCGCCTACCAGGGGGCGAGGTCGACGCACTGCGCCAACGGGAGGTTCATCATCGACCCAGCGACGGTGTAGAGTGGGCCGAGGGCGACGAGGACGACCGCGGACTTCATCGCCGACCGTTTGTGCCGCTTGAGGCCCTTCTTCTGCTCGGGCGTGATCGTGAACATCTCGATAAGGGAGTCAGCCTGCCACACGACTGCGAGGCCGACAATGCCCAGCGCCGTGGTAAGCTGGAAGAAGCCCTCGATCATGCTGGGAAGGTTGTCCGCACTACAGACGGCATTCGTCTGTGCGGCGGCGGGTTCCACAGCGAACAGGCTCAGGGCGACGACGATGAACATAGCTTGCCTGGGAAGCCTACTCGATGCCGTGGACTGGCTGTCGAGGCGATTCGAAGCCGTCTCGGAGGGCGTATTGTCCTGTGACATAGCGGGTTACTCCTCTGCGTCGTCGACGAGTGCTTTCAGATCAGCGTAGCGGTTGGTCTCGTCGACGATCTCGTCTTTCGTGTAGCCCTGTTCGCGGGCCCGTTCGAAGAGATCTCGAAGCTCGTCGGGGTCGACGTCGCGAAGCTCCATCTCATCTCGGAGGGCGCGGCGATAGAGGGCGGACCCGTTGATATGGCTGTTCCACGTCAGGTACAGATCATCGATGTCTTCGATGGTGACTGCCCGTGTGATCATATGTGCGGGGTGGGTATGCACCGGTTGAGCCCCGGTCCATGGTGGTGCGATAGCTAGAAGATCGGTATATGCTTTCTGGCCACCAACTGGTGCAAAAATCTAAAGTAAATTATAACCGGAGAGTTCGTTCACCTTGCAAAGGTACTGTTAACCAACAACGGGGTTAGATGCCGTTGTCTGTTGGTTAAGGTTGGAATGGCGCTCTACTCGAGTTCCACGACCTCTCCACGCCCGTTGTCAAGGATTTCTCGCACCTCGGCCAAGAGTTCCTGACCTTCCTCGTGGAGCCTTGTCCCTTCATCGAGGTCACACTCGTCCGCATCGAGCTGCTCAATGATTTCTTCGACACGGGCCAGCCGGTCGTGGATCTCTTGGTCGTTTGCCACGCTTAGATCACCCCCAACCAAAGCCCAGTGATGGCCAACAACAGCAACAACAGCACAGCGATTGCGGCCTTGTAGTAGACCGGCGGGAGCCCCTCGGGTACGGCCGCCTCGTCGACTGCTTCGGCGAGTTCCTGTTCGTGTTCGTGCTCCTGCTGAAAGGTATCGTACGCAGCGTCGAGTTGCTGTGCCAGCGGCTTGACTTCGCCCGCCAAGAACTCCTCGCGGGAATTCACGATATACTCGCCGGCGGCCGTCGGCGTGATCGTTGCCACATCCGCGACCTGATCGGCGATTAACCGGTCGTCAGTATGCCCGATCGCCGTGACGATCGGGGTGTTTGCGGTGAAGATAGCTTCCGCGACCCGCTCGGTGTTGAACGCCTGGAGGTTCGAATCACTCCCGCCGCCACGGCCGACGATGATTGAGTCGACCTCTTCGGAGCGGTCGAGATGGTGGATACCGTTCGCGATGGATGTGGGCGCTTCCGACCCCTGGACGGTGGCGTCCTTCACCAGGATGTCGACGGTAGGGTCCTGTTCATGGATCGCGTTCTGGATGTCATAGCGGGCATCGCCACGGAGGGAGGTTACGACCCCAACCCGCTCTGGAAACGCCGGCGGGCGCTGTTTCTGCTCGTCGTCGAACCAACCACGTTCTTCGAGTTCGCTTCGCAGTCGCTCGACGGCAGCCGCTTGGTCGCCGTCGCCGACGACGATCACTTCCCACGGTTTGAGGTCGATTTTCCCGCCCTCTGTCCAGTAGTCGATATCGCCTTCGAGGATGACCTCCGTCCCGTCCTCGAGGTCAGCGTCCATCTTCTGATAGCGGTTCGTCCAGAGCATACAGGGAAGCTCGGCGTCGCCGTCGGTGAGAGTGAAATAGAGGGCGGTACTGTTCTGATGGAGATCCGTGACCTCGCCAATACAGCGGACGCCATTGAGGGCAGGCGTGTCCTGGACGACCGACGCAATCCGGTCGTTCAGCTGTGACACGCTGAGGACCTCTCCTGCATCGGGGTCGACCGCCTGCCGTTCAGTATCCGGTGCGTCCGCCATCTCCGTTTCCTAACTTCTGAACAGGAACCTCAAAAAGCTACGTTCGAGTGCCGGGGTGGGCTGCGTTACGCAGGCCTACAGGTCGCGGGGCTGGACCGTCTTCCGGTCGTTGGCCTCGGCACGCTCTGCGGCGTCGTCGAGCAGTTCGGCGACCTCTTCGTTGAGGTCATCGTAGAAATCCGCCGAGACATTATTGTCCGAAAGTGCGTCCTTCACGGCTGCTTTGACGATTAGGTCAGACATTCCATCGCGGAATTCTCCTGTCCACTATATAAAGGTTCGAAGTTCTCACGTGGGCTTCCTGACCAGTATTGCCGAATTCGCCTCTGAGTACCAGAGAGAACATATGCCATCCCTCAAAAACAGGGAACAGACGGATGCACGATCTAACTGGGTTCCAGCGGGACATCTTGTACGTAACCACCGGGCTTGAGGAACCACACGGGCTCGCAATCAAGGACGAACTCGACGACTATTACGAGCAGGAGATCAACCACGGCCGCCTCTATCCGAATCTCGACGATCTCGTCAACAAAGGACTGCTCGAGAAGGGTGAACTCGACAAGCGGACTAACGTGTACACGGTCACGCAACGCGGATCGCGGGAGATCGAGGCGCGACGTGAGTGGGAAAGCCAGTATTTAGAAGACGTGAACGCACCCACTACGTCGTAGGATCTGGCGAGTAGAACTCAATAGCTCTATTGTAGTCTGTTAGAAGAAAGCCAAACTGAACACTCCAGCCAATCAGCCCTAACCCAGATCACCGAAGAGTTCCTCATGCCGTTCTTCCAACCGTTGAATCGTCTCCTCGCGCTTACCCATTGCATCCTCCCGGTGATCCTGAAGCGCCTCAAAGAACCAGGAATAGAAGTCGTTCAGAACGTCTTGGTAAGAGTGCATCTCCGCCTGGATATCAATCTCTTCACCCAATTCCGCAAGATACTCTCTCGGCTCTGGGTCGAAATCACCGTGATTCAGCAGTTCATCTCGCGACACAACGATACCAAACCGAACCCCTTCCTCCTCCTCGAATAGAGTAATGTCAATCGAGGGGAGGCGGCTCTTCACCATGAAATGCCGAAGCTGCTGGAGAAACTCCCACCGTGTTTCGATATCGTGCTTCCGCTTGCCCTTCTCATAGATGTCATCAAATTCGTTCGTACCGTACTTGTCCGCCCGCTTGATCCGTTGCGTCTGCTTGATGAGCGTGTAGACCGACACAACGTAGTTGTGATACCGGCGTAGATACTCCTGGAGAAACGCATCCATATCGCCTTTGTCCTTCTTCAACTGGATATTCAATCCCTGCTCTCGAAACCATTGATCCAGCTCGTTCACTTCCTCAAAATTCCGATTCACCGTGTATACTGACCGTTTCAACCGACGGAGTTCATTCGCGATTTCCGTTCCCTCGGTCTCTTCCAAATCCTGCAAAATATCTCGGAAGGTGGGGTTGTCGTCCATACCCGTGTTTGTGGCGGAGTAGTTATTAATCACTTCAGCAAGAAGCACGCAGCAAATGGATTTCTACGTACCACACAACGGTGATGTAGACGACGAAGAGCTGTACCAAGACATCGTCTACTACCTCGAGGAGCATCTTAGCCATTCAGTACAAACCGACACGAGGTACAGCTATCTTCGGTTCAAAGACGATGGCGACATCTATGAAGCAGAGGTCGGAGAGGTGTTCGACCCAGTTGATGAAGTTGTTGTAGCCATATTTGAGGGTGGGTTCGTGTTCTACATCTGCACCCAGAACAAGGGAACGCCTGGTTCGGACGAGGGGCCGATTATTGTGGAGAAGGGCGGGACGGTTCTCTATCACCGAGAGTTCGATGACTACTGATTGCAATTGTCTCGACGGGATGAGCCGTTTAGACTGCGTGATATCAACATATCGAGCATGATTGACCCGAGTATCCTTTTCAGCAACATTCTCGGTGGCATCATCGCCCTCATCGTCGCCGTGGGAGTGTCTAGATGGGAGTTCAACAGACAAGCAAAGGAGAAGAAACAGAACTGGTACAGAGCTGTTCACAACACCTGTGTTCGGGCCTACGGCAGTCGAGATGTTGACCACCGGGGCGTTGATGACGCGAAACTGACTGAGTACGCGCAGTTGTACCAGGCGTTCGCCGAGCAAATCGAGACTAACCTCGCGGAAGCCCCAACGGACGAAGTGAATTTGCCGTTGTTTAATGCCCTCCAGAATATCCAATTAGGGTGTATCAGGTTCGCGCTTGAAGTTGACACGCCGAACCCGCATAAGCAGTTTCTGCACAGTCGCCACGAAACGATTATTGATTTCTGCCAGATTGCGATGTACCTCATCGAGTTCGAGAAGGAACCAGACATCGAGTATCTCCACGAATTAGAGGGAGAGGAACTGGAGGAAGGGAAGGAAAAGTACGAGAAATTCAGTGAAGGGACGTTGTACGAGGAGCAGAACGACCGGGTGAGAGAGACGATGCGAAAACTGAGCAAGTTAGACGAGTAGTCGGCTACTGAGGCCAGAACCCAATGTTGACTTAGATTGTCGCTTCTTCTCTCTTAGAGTTTGATTCTCGACACACAGACGTGGTATACCCATCCTGTATGACTTCGAATATTGGTTCAACACAGGAAGAATGAAAGAAATAAAACCATATACTGAACTCACCCTCTATATTCAGACACCACTCCTGGCAATCTCAAGGGGTTTCAACAGAGCCAACTCCATATAAAAACGGGACTGCTTTATCCACTTCCCACGAATACACATTGAGATGGCTCGGCTCGTCTTCTATCATCACCCACAGGCCGAGAATTTTTCACTCAAATATAGCTCGGCATCGGTAGCAGAGATCCGGTCTCAGCGGGACCAATCCAACGAGTCGACAAAGCTCATCGGGTACCCCTTCGAAACACCGGTCTATGTGCTCTACGAAGGCGATACAGAGATCGAATCAGCCCAAGACATCGACTTCGATCAGGAATGGCTGAGCGACCGTATTCGTGACCTTCCTCGTGCTGGGCAAGTTGTCACATTCCGATTAGTAGAGTTGCTCGAAGCCGCTGTCGATGTTCGAGATGAGGATGAGTTTCGGCTCTACAAGGAGTTCGAACCACAAAAGATCCAGCAGGCACTCAATCACGTATCCTGGGAAGCACCACTCCCGACCGTCGCCGGAGAGGTGCTGTCGAATTTGATTCTCCGACATTCCCTCCCGAATGCGAATCATCGAACTGGCATCGCGATGCTACAGTTCTGTATTGAGAGTGTGGACCCGGATTTTGAGATGCCACGAACACACGTCGACGACGATACTTGGCGAGAGTGGGTCAATCCCTACATCGTCGATTCCAAGCGGCTCATCACGGTCCGCCGGAACAATCTCCGTTTCAAGCAACTCGAAGATTTGGACGTCGATCTCGTCGAACGGAAAGACGGGATCCAAATCCGATTAGCCGAGTTCGAGTTGGATATGCACTGGCGAGAAGCCCTTTCGCAGTACGCTGAGCAGCATGAATCCCACTGTACGGACTTCGCAGATGCAGTCCTCAAACGTGCAGAGCGGGACGATCTGCTCGACTGTCAAGGACCAACGAAACAAGAGTTCATCACGTATCTGGAGGACGGACTCGTCGAACGGGACTTCAGAGAAATGTTCTGATCAGTCGCGAAGCTCGGCGACCGACTGACCGACCTCACGGACGTGTTCACTTCGCTCGAGGTCAAGTTCCTCGGCGAGGTAGTCAACCGTCTCTTCGAGGCTCATATTGGAAAGAAGTCTGCCGAGCGGTATAAACCTAGTGCTGACGCAGCAATGTAGCTCATCAGGGAAAGCGCCTCATTACGTAAGACTATCAATCTCTTCTAGTGCCTCAGTTGCGACGTCGCCAACTTCACCAGCTTCTATATGTGTGTAACGCTCTCTCACCATCTCCTCGGAGTTATCCAAGTAACGAGCTTTCAAGAGCCGCTGGAGAATCTATCGTGCGCCGTCCGTCGTAATCGACGGCGGCCGAATGTCCTCATCGAGCGCCAGCAGGATTTTGAACGGGATTTTATATACTGCGGACTACCTGTATTCGATAATGAGTGACTCGTCGGACGACTATACACTTGAAGATGCGAAAGACGAAGTCGGAATTCTTCGCCGTGTAACCGACGACGTCGTCGAAGCAATCCGGAATGCAGAGAGCGAAGACGTACTGGAGTTTTTGATCGAGGACGAGAAACTCGACGTGGTCCACGACGGTGAACGTGGTCTGGGTCGGGTTCGACGTGCTGTGCTTGAGTCACCGTTGGCTTCAGACCGTCTCAAGCGCGTCGTGAGTCTCCGCGGTGATGAAACGCCCGAAGAGATACTCGTTCCGAAAGATGTCGAACGCAACGCCAAAGTCGCGCTTGAAGCCGGGAAGCCCGTCGTCCTGTACGGACCGACCGGAACAGGGAAGACGACCTTCGCCAAGCAGCTCGCCCGTGAGACCGGCATCGGGTACGCTCTCAACACTGCGACCCCCTCGTGGACGCCGTCGGACATCATCGGCGGGATCAGCCCGGACTACACCGGTGACTCGCTAAGCTACCGGACGAAACTCGGCTGCGTGTCCGAAGCCGTTCAGCGTGCCCGCCGATTCGACGTCGAGTACGGCGTCATCCTCGACGAGATCACGCGAGCCGACATCTCGAAGATCTTCGGTCCACTGTACACCGCCATCGAGAATCCCCATCAGACCATCTTCGAGACCGACGAGGGGGAGACTATCGAACTGGACGAGCGGGTGAACATCATCTGTACGATGAACATGTCCGACCGGACGGTAAACGAACTCGACAACGCGATCACCCGCCGGTTCGCCATGATTGAGCTGGACGAGTACGAGGAGGACAAGCGGCGACAGCTGTTCAAAGACTGGATCACCACGCACGTCACCGACCACACGGATCTCGGAGAAAGCGAGATCCTCCGCCTGTTCGAGCGGGACTATCAAGGGATCAACCACGGCCACGAATCGACGTCACAAGGGTCGATCATGCGCTTCGGCCCGATGCATTATCGCGACGTCGCCGTCTTCCTTGGCGTCGGCTGTCGAGAAGGCGGAGAGTACGAGTATGACCAGAAAGATGCGGTCGGACAGGCGTTCCGGACGTACATCGTTCCGCGACTCCTGAACGCCGCCGCATTCCCGCAGATCGAGCGAATCGCGGAACACTACCGCGCGATGAACGGCGAGTTCGAGGAGTTCGATCTCGCCCCTGCTGCTGAGCTCGCCGAACGGGAACTCGAACAGGAGCGTCGCCAGATGGGCTCCTACGAGTAATGAGCACCGTTGACGAAGTCTACGAGTATGGGCAGGACACCTTCAACGTCCCCGAACGCGGGGAGATCCGGATAGAGGGCTGTCCGTCGTCCATCGGGGACCAGCTTCGTCGCGCGTCATTCACACAAGAGAGTCCCGGCGTCTTCACGAAGAGTCAGGCGGCGCTCGACGGCGAGCAGGAGTACGAGGTCGTCACGGTGACCGTAGACGGCGACGAGAACGAGGTACTCCACGTCGAGGCGACGGACATCATCGGTGTCGTGAGCCTCACGCCGTCGTCAAAGGTCCAGGTCGATCCGAAGATCGACTGGGAGCACATCTTCGATATGCTGCTGGCGGTCTACGACCAGAACCGCTCCATCGAATATCACGGGATCCCGCTGCAGGACTTCCTCTCCGACGACATCCATCTCGACGATATCTTCGTTGTGCTGGCGATCAACTACCTCGATGGGTTAGAGACGATCCACCGGCAGGGGTACATCCGCGACTTGGTTATCCGACGGCTCGACAGTCTGGACGGTCGGGGAGAGATCGACGTCGAACAGACGCTTATGAACCACGCGCGGGGGACGCTGGAACCACACTGGATCCGTAACGAAACCGAGTACGACAACGCCGCGAACTCGCTGCTCCACTACGCGGGGAAGACGCTGCTTCGGCTCTTTCGACAGAACTCTCACGAGAACGACCACCCTGCGTACGACCGTATCTTCTCAGAGGTTCACCGAGAGGTGGAGCGCCTGGAGAGTATGGGTGTTAACAGCGGGTTAGATCGGATGGACGCGTATCGACGTCTCTCGCTTAGCGACCTTCCGAAGCAGCGACGGTACTACCAGAAGGCGTTCGACGTCGCCAAGGCAGTGATGTCATCGTCACTCGGCCAGCAACTCCGAGACGGCCCGCGAGAACTGGTCGTGGACTACGTTTTGAATATGGAGTCGCTGTTCGAGCAGTACTCCCAGGTCGTCATTGAGCGGGAGCTCTCGTATATCAAGTCCTACGACCACCTCGGCGGCCTCAACGACGTGACGCCTGTCCGATCACCGTCCGTGAACCCGTTCGAGGGTGAGGGCCAGATCTACCACGAACCGGACCACGCGCTACAAGAGGGCGACGAGACACTAGCTGTGCTAGACTCGAAATACTACGCAGAAGGCCACGACCCAGTGAAGGAGTCGCCGTCTCGGTCTCGGTTGTTCAGCTACGCCTACCTCCTGCACGCTGACCGGCTCGCATTCCTGTGTCCGCTACTCGAACCGAAACGTCGCCGAGTCGCCCAGACCGGAGCTGAACTGCAGATCGTCTCACCCGAGCAGTCGTTCACTCTGGAAGGATACGGCGACGTCGTCCACAGCTACCTACACGACGTCCTCGTCAAGAAATCTGCTGAACTCGAAGCCTTCCGCGCCGTCGCAGAGAATCGCCTGTGTCTCGACGGCGTCGAAGAGACTGCCCTGTGCGAAGCGACATCGATGAGCGGTCCGTTTACGTTCAAGGATACTCGGGACTTCTCGCTTCGCGTCCTCAAGGCCGCTGCCGACGAACACTCGTGGGAAGTTCGCAATCGATACGACCTAGAGCAAGACGGTGACTGGACGCGAGAACAGATCGAGACGCGCTGTGAACAGCGCTACGAGCATACGACGACATGCGTACCGGTGTTCTGCCGCGAGCACGGGCAGGAGTGGATCGATCTCTATTTCCTCCAGAATGGTTCCGATGAAGTGGAGAAAGAGGGACCGCTGAAACTGCTCTGAACAGTAGTTTCGTCCGACAGTCTCTTTATACCTGGTTTCACACTAATCAGATAGTTGAATGAGTAACGAGATGACATCACATGACCCCCTTTCGAACGATGACGGGTTCTGGGGTCTACTGCTCGGGAAGAAATATGATAAAATCCCGGAGTCAGAACGGACGCTCGAAAATCTCGTATCGGAGTTCTACGTTGGGCGAACGAAACGGATTGATTCCCGTTTTGAGTCAGTCGCCGACTTACTCGCAGAATTAAAGGACCGATCACCAGATCGTGCACAACAGCTTCTACTCACCATCTGGGCAGAGGAAAAATGGGCGCAAAAGAGCAGCGGCGGCAACGGTTTCCAGGTGGAAACTAATTTCGAGGACGAACTTCGCCGACTCGAAGATGAGGGTCTCTTCGTCGAAGAGTTGATTGACGGTTTTACACTGGTGTGGCCGAGCAAAGAGGTTCGTGTGACCACTCGGGAAGACGACCGTGTCCGAAGTCGCTTGTTCGAGCGCGCCCACCCACTATTCGTTCGGAAAAATGATGGTGGTGAGGTAGAGGTACGAGGTGCAAAGAGTCGAATCAAGAAGTTCTCAAAGACCTTTACGGATAGTGATGGAGTTGACAAAATAGAGCGATCACAAACGACTCAGCACGTCATCGATGGACTTGCGTCAATCTTCAACGATGAGATTGAGGCGCTCACACTCACCGAGGTGGAGTTCCAACGAACCTATCTCCCCGATGGATCATCCCTCTCCCTCAGCAACCCTACGGGAGTTCGAAATGATCTCAACTCAGAAGCCGTCTTTCAGGAACTAGTCGATCTACAGAGCTTATCCGAACTGTCCCATCTCGGCTTCAACCACAACAAGACGGGAAAGAAGGTCGAGCTGAAAGTAGAGCGTGAAGAAACAGGATTTTACTTTGAGATCCAGGATCGGTACCTTCCCGAGTCAGAAAAGGAGGCAATTCGATTACTGATCGAGGACAAATTGGGCATCTCGTTCGATAGCATCTATCCATATGACGTCCAGCTACGAGATTCATACATCTTCCACCAGATTCTCACTGGGGCAGTTGAGACGTATAACCGATATTTTGAGGATTTACCGGAAGAAGAACAGGCACTTCTGAACGAATTCATCGACGTAACCGAGATTGACACATTTGAGTGTTATCGCTGTCACGAGGTATATGAGGAAGAAAAACCGGACGAATGCGACGAATGTGAAGGTGATAGTTTCAGGGACGACATCCGTCGGGAGGTCAGCGTAGACGATGAGGCGATCCATGAAGCAGCATTTGAGTCGCTAAAAGAGATCCGTGATACGCTTTCAGATAATGGCATCAACTTCTTGGACGTCTCAATCGATGCGTATGAGACGAAACACAACGACTACATCCGAGCCACATTCCAAGAAGTGGCGAGTGCAGGAAAAGAAGCCAACACACACCGATATGAGTACATCAACTATTGTCTCGGAAACGGCCGCCTTCCTCGACGAATTAATCAATACCTGCTAAACTCGGTTCTCGTCGTTTACGGGAAAGCGTATCTCAACGGGCGAGAGCACTTCGGGACTATTGACCTACACGACCTGTTGGTGACTGATTCTCCAGAGGATCTTCTTACCTCAGCGATTCGTGACAGCAAGTCCCAGTTCAGAAACCGAATTATTGGCCGGGCTGACGAAGCGTTCGAACGCCTTCAGGACCTACATCAGCGCGGTGCAGCAGGCGAATTCGACGATCTCTCACAGGAGGAGCGGGAGGAACTGAAGGAGGATTACGATTACAACGAGTTTGAACGGGACGTGTTCTATCTCCTGAAATTTATGTTCCTCTTCACCGAGCGGTGGGGACGAGAAGGAGAGACGGAAACAGATGGCTGTCTCGTAATTCCTGAAGACGACGGTTACTTCATCGCAAGTTACGACCCGAAACTCACCTACACAAAGAAGGGATACGATCTCGATGCCGGTGAGAAGAACAAAGCTGCTTGGTACATGGTTACGGAAAATCTCGGTGGTGCTCTCTCAGTTTCGCTCTCAGATGACGAAAACCTGGACGCCCACCTCTTCGTCTCGAATAACTTCCGAGAAGGTCAATTCCCCTATGTCGCCTCTCGTGTACAGGAGTGGTTCGAGCAGAGTGAGGATGTGGAGAAGGAAGAGATTCCAGTTGCATTCCTCCCTCTCGAATCATTGTTGTCGCTGTACGATACCTTCGACCGACACTACGATCCGATAATCGAATACCCTTCAGTGAAAGCTGCATTTAGAAGGGCATTCATAGAGAAGATCAGGAGCGGAGAGGACGGATACTCTGTTGTGGACACCGACGCCTGCGACGCCGTCGAAGAACGAGTACTGCAGGCCTTGAAAGGGACTACCCGGAGTAGAACTCTCAAAGACCATACTGAATAGGGTGCGGTCGATTCTGCGCCCCTTTTCGAAATAGTACAACACTACATAGGAGGTTATGACCAGTACTGAGGATTAAAACGGCGCGACGAGCCACTCCCCACCTTCTTTCCGTTCAAGTTGTGGACCAAAGACCTGCTGAAGCGAGTAGAGTTCGTCATCGTACCGAAGGTCGTAGGTCTTTCCGCTTCGGTGAAACGACCCTTCGATGACGAACTGTATCGTGGGACTTTGATACTCTAGATCGTTCGCACGCTGATCCATCTCACGGGCGAGTTCGTTCGCCAGATCCTCGTCACTCAGGGCATCCGAGAGTCCGACGACACTCACTTTCTCGGGAACATCATCTTCCTTGAGCCGCTGGAGGAACTCCTTCACGGGGATCTGGTGTTCGAAGGTCTCGTAGGCACCTTCAATGACGAGATTGTACTGTCCGGGTATTTGTCCGGGGGCTGCCATTACCTATAGCACGTCGCCGAGGGGTCAAAAAGGGGTGCGGTACCTCAATCGTCCCGTCGGAGGTCTTGCAGGGAGTTAACGCGTCGAAGTGCATTATACCGATCGCGGTAGTTGGGCGTTAGGTCGGGAGATCAATGCCAAGCGCCTCGTCGGTGGGCGACCAGGTATGCTTGTTCTGCTCAGCGAGGCCAACGTTCTGGAGACGGCTCAGAATTGAACCTACCTCATTTCGTTCTGTACCGTTCGAATTCGGTTCATCGAATGGTGAGTCCGGAAGCTCGGTCGCGTCTCCGTGAATAACACGACGAACCGCGCCACCTGTGTTCTGGCGGAGTGCCTTGAGAACGAACTGTTCCTCCTTCGTAAGCCGGTCAATCGCGTCCGCCGGCTCTTCGATGTCTCCAAGACGTGTCTCGGGCGTCGCCCATTCGTCGAGGACAAAGTCGATTATCGTCTCCTCGCGGTCCTCGATATTTTCCACGGACCACTCGTCGTAGTCGTTCTGGATATCCCATTGCACCCAGAGCTTCGACTCCACGTATCCCTCATCACACTTGATCTCGAATGTAGCGTTCCCCCACTTCGAGTTCCACGGTCTGCTCGCAAGCGTGAGATTCCCGAGTCGATCAACGTATGCGCCGTACCGCGCTTCAGGACTGGGATACTCGTCGGCATCCCCGAGAGGTAGTTCGTCGGGACTCTGTGGCCAAATGTGTTCGACCGTGTATTCATTGCTCATTGCTTCCGTGAGCGATGGTCCACCACGCTCACCCTTCTCGTCAGCTCGGTGTTCGTTGTAGAAGTAGAAGAGATACCGGAGGTCCTGCGAGCTCGCTTTCGAGTACAGATCCGCGGCTGAAAGGGATCGTCGGAACTGCGAGTCGTCCTCGTATCGATTCATTAGGGAGACGACTTTGCTCACCCAGATATCGGCTGGACTGTCTTCGCTGATGTTTCGCGTGCGGACGTAGAGGCTGGACTCACCGGTGTGACTTCGATGGTTACCAATCGAGTAAACGCGGAAGATGTACGTCTCAATCGCGTTCAGGAGCTCCTGCCTGCCATCGTCATCAAGATTCGGCCACGCTTTGAGGAGCAACGGGTAGAACTTCGTCGCGTGACGGAGGCGGTGTATTCGCTGAACGAGGGTCGAAATTTCGTCATCAGCGGTACAGTCTAACACCCTCGATAACGCGTTGAATCCGCGTTCCAAGCTGTTGGTGTAGTCTTTGATGTATTCCAAGCACGCTCGTGGATCTTCCTGTCGAAGCTTGCGGATGTGCTCTTTCAGCTCGCTAAGGAAGGCGGGATCACTGTACTCGTCGGAGTTCGACCAGTCAAAATACGAAATGAAGTGGTAGCGCTGGACTGCGTCATCGCTAATATCGGTGACGTACGGTGACTCCAGCATCGTCTGGTGGTCGTTGTACATCTCCCCGAACGATTGTCGGATTCGGCGGATGGTCGCTTGTGCCTCGCTCTCAGTATCCGCAGCGAGGTATGCCATCCGCATCAGGAACGACTTCGTCTTGTCGAACGTAGAGAGCGACCGACCTCGGTCGTTGACGCTATCGAAGATGAGCGTCGCCTTCTCGGGATTGGCTGCGTCAACAACGTACACCATCAGTTCGAGTTCGAGGATGGTCTCCCAGAGTTGCTTGAGTTCCGTAGCGACGTCCACGGGATCGACATCGGGGGATGCGGTGAGATCGTCGAGTTGGTCGTCGAAGTATTCCTTCGCCTCGATCATCTTCCGCTGAGACGGGCGATCCGGTTCGTGAACGTCGTGGCCCGTGAGTAGCCATTCGAGGTACTTGTTGTCCTCCTCGTCGAGGAGCTGGAGCTGATAGATGTTGTCCTCAACGAGAAGTGTCTCGCGCATCTCTTCGACGTCGGCGAGTATCTCGGCCTCGTGATCCGTTTCCGGTGCGATTTCCTCCAGACACTCCGTCATCGAGCGAACCAGCAGCGCAAGCGAGGTGAGCCGTTGTTGGCCGTCGATAAGGAGGTTGATGGGTTTTTCTCTCGAAGAGCCGTAGCCACCGGTACTCCCACCGCTTTCCGTTTCGTCCGTCTTCTGGATGATGATCGTCCCGAAGTAGTGCTGTTTGTCCGGCGGAAGCGTGTAGAGATCAGTCCAGAGGTCATCCCACTCCGGTTCAGTCCACGAGTAGTAGCGCTGATACTCCGGAACGTGGAACACCCCTGCTGTCGTCAGTTCCTCTAACGACTTCTTTCCCGATTCCATATGGTCGTGTGTTCGGAGGAGGTAGAAAGTTCCCGGGGTGGTATTCGCTCAAAGAGCCACCCAGTTAACCATCCAAAGTGCTATTTCACGGCGTGGCTAATCAACTATCGAGCGCAACGGTGCTGCGTAGAGCCTGTGTGACCATGTCCCGGAAGCCTTGCGGTGCAAGCCAATAGGCGTCGAAGACGGACGTGGGTACAGGAAACGCACTGATTTTTCGATTCTACGGTACGGAGAGCTGCTACCGGGCTCAGTAGCTCGTGATATCCCGATCTCCGAGCACCCGCGTGTACGTGTCGTCGCCGGTCACGTCCGCGAGCCGTCCCGCGAGTTCACGCAGATCGTCATCGACGTCCCACTTTTCGACGTAGTTCTGGACCGCCTGGCCCTTCTCGTAGCGGTACCGGAGGAACTGGAGCTTGTCGAGGTTCGAGAGGTGGTCGCCGCCGTCGCCGTTGACGTGCTCCTGGATGTACGCTTGGCGCTTCTCGTTGTCCCACGTGCCGAGTTCGAAGCCGTCGTTCTGGTTGTACAGGCGCATCTCCTTGAGCTCCTCCGGCGTGGCGTTCGTCCCGCGACAGAGCTTGTTGACGTCGTCGTACGAAGGGTTGTCCGTATCCAGCAGATCAACAAACACATCTTCAACGCCAATATCGCTGGCATCTTGGATGATACCGTAGATCTCCTGAACGACTTCCTTCGCACTCATGACCTCACCGTCCCGCTGAACCTTTCCGTGGTGTTTGGAATATTCTCGGAAACAGTCGCCCATTTCCATCACGCCAATATCGCCTTGTGAGAGGTTTCGCCCTTCTTCGAGTCTCCTACGAGTTCGTCTTGCAGTCCGGTATATTTCCCGGCGAAGAGAATCCCAGCTCATCGCAGTCGTCTCTTCAGCAGGGCGAGCAACGACTAGGATATCGAATGAAACTGCTTTTCCAATTACGTTATTTCCAAATTTCACCTGATCTGCGCTAATGGGATACGTAGCCGTCACCTCAAATCCAACATCGCATAGTGCTTCCAGCAATTCACCCCACGACTCAGAGTCGCTATGGTGGTACGTGAAGGATAGTACACCATCTTTCTTCAACATGCGCTTGATATTGGCAAACCCTTGTTTGATTTCTGACTCAAATTCTTCAGGCCCCTTTCCTTGAGCAGGATTTGCTACTATACTGGACTCACTATCTGTCAGTTCGGGCTCAAATTCATCATACTCGTCTTGAAGTATGAGGCGTTGCCAGACATAGAAATAGTTAGACAACTCAGAATATATAACATTATCATAGTAGGGTGGGTCAGTTATTACCGCATCAAAGAGTTCATCAGTTTCCAGATCGCGCATATCGCCACAATGAAGAGTGAAATCTTCGCCAATTGGCGTGTTGAATTCCCCTGTTTCTACTGTATCTGGCTCTGACAAAGACGGGTCCGTAATGAACTCGGGCTTTTCATCCTCTTTAGGGTATTTTATATATCGCTCTGTTGGGGAACGTGCATACTCACACCCCCGAATAATCATATCCCAAGTAGACTGGAATGTACCGATACCGTACTCTGTACCCCATAAGTTCCCCTCCGCAGGCTTATGAGGCGGATCAAACGAATTTGTATTAAACATATTAACAGAATGGTTCCGGCCTGCGTTGTAGCCAATCATCATACTGTTATAATTGAGAGACTCGGTGAACGCCAGAAGAAGATACTCACGTGCCTGCTTGTGCTCAACTTGGCTGATTTCCTTCAGGAGGGTACTTAAGCAGAGAAGCTGACGGCTATTGTACATATCTGTCCACTCTTCATAGCCCTTCTTCAGGACGTTAAATCCGCCACCGATCCCTCCCTCAAAGGCGGAACTATCTGTTTTGATCCCAACCGGTATCTTGCCATCTGGAATATACCTAGTGAGGTCTTTGCTGCTCTCCCACTCTGATTCAGCAGTTTGGTACAGCTCCCGGTCACTGGCGGACGCCGGTTTGTAAGACTTTATTGCCTCTTTACCCATCCCTTCATCATCACAGGTAGGGCAATAATATTCGATAGCATACAGACGCTTGTCAAAACCTCCTCTTTCGTCAATTCTATCAATTATTCCATATCGCTGACCACAGGAGCGGCAAGAATACTTTCCATCAGATACCGTCCCTTCTTCTGGCACAAACGTATTTCCGCATTTACAAGAGCACTTCTCCCGCCAGTCGTCAACCAAAATCACAGACTCACATTCCGGACAGTAGACGTGGTACTTGTCTTTATTATCGTATCGACCCTTTCCTACCCTAAAGTCATTGAACAGAGGGACCATCTCACCGCAGGACGTACAATCCAACTCTTTAGCCCACAAGTAGTACATTACATCCGCACGGTGATCGCCATTCGGGCAGTCAGTCTCGTAATATTGTGTTATCTTATCAGCTACGCGTTCCTGTAATTTGTCGAACTCCTGTTCTAGTTTCTCAATGTTAGCTTGCCCTGCTTCCAACTGCTTCTTAGTAATGAACCAAGCTACGGGGTTGAGATCGTTCCCTACGACCTCAGCACCGAATCTCGAAGCCTCAACTAGAGAGGTTCCACCCCCCATAAACGGATCTAAAACGCGTTTGTTCTCTACAGTTACGTCCTTGGGGTAGAGTTCCCACAGATCCTCCGGATCATCCAATGAAACAGATTCGACAAGCGAATGGATTTCCTCGGCCGAGGATGAAAAACTGTCTAGTTTTTCATTCTCTTGAGTGGGATCAGTAACCTTGATTTCTGATTCATTATCCAGAAGTGAATAAAGGGAAACAGCCCGGAACACGCAACCCAGACGACGAGCCCACCATTTGTGCATAGTGTAGACAGGGCGATACCATTGCTTAGCTCGTCCCTCTTTTTCACCGATATCGTTTATCAATTCAATTGGGAACCCGCGTTCAATGGGGAGTTCCGTTCGCTCCTGCCGGCCCTGTGAAGGTCCAGATTGCTCAGACATTATTCAGTATATAGAAGCGATTACGCAGGAGCCCCATAAGTGTGCGTTCTTTCAGCGGTAGAGAGACACCCGGGAATCCACCCCTGAGTCTGAGAGTGATCTAAGCTTGATCAGGTTGAAAGTACATGGTTTGATACAGGCAAAGGTCAGACAGATAGTATGGCCGCCCCAGCGTGGTTTTATTCAACGATTGCTCAGGCATCGGCAGCAATTATCGGCCTGACAATTGCGTTTACAGTCTCTACTCATTTGAGCCGAAGGGAACGCCGGCGTAGGCGTACTGATAAAGCACGAGAAGAGGCAATCGAACTCAAACAGCGGTATCAGCCGCTAATGGACACAATCGCACGGACAGTCAGAGAAAATGCAGATGTTAATGTTGACAACACACGCTACGAGTTAGAAGACGTCTCTTCAGTTGAATCATGGGCCAGTAATAAGAATACACCAGTCTCTGCGCAAATCTGGGCACTCACCTCGGGGATTTCACATACCCTCTCGGATTTTACTGTACTTTCCGCAGAACCCACACGCGAGCAGTTAGCAAAATTGCAGAATGCCGTCCAAGAACTCGAATACAGTCTGCTCTACCGCGATAATGGAAACGATAGAATTCTCTATACAGAGATAACGGGTCAACCACCCGAAGAAGCGGATGGATTCTATTATCACGATGACATACTGGAAGACGCTGATCAGATCAGTGCGTGGTTAGACAGAAATCGACGAACACGAGACGAGAACATTGCAGGTGCCCGCCCAGAGGACTTGACAGGGAAGAATATTTTCTCCCTTGTGACGATAATGGAAATCCTCGATTCGGACCTAGATAGCTTCGGAGTTAATGCCGTAGAAAGTGACTTGACGGCGGACTTCCTGCAGCGCAACTTCGGATCACATGTTCTTTCTACCAGTGCGAGACTCGCAGTTTTTGGTATCTTCCTGCCAATGCTGTTTCTAATCAGTTCACCAGATCTTTCGTTGCCGATGCAGGTTGTCGAAGCCATCCCCTCGATATTCTTCGACGTAATCGATGGTTCCCATATCCTACTTAATCTACTTGCCCAGATCACAATACTCTCTGCAAGTGCGTTCTACACGGTTCGGCTCTTCACCATTATGAGACTAGATATGAACACGACTGTCCCCACAATGGGAGAGCTTCTAGGAGTTGACAACGGAGACGAGTCAAGTACTGAATCAGATACGACCTCTGAGAATGGACGATTGGCGAGATTGCTACGGTATGTTGCTCAGTGGGCTCAGATGAAATCCCTCCCCAAAGATCTTCAGGACGATATCCAAGAAACCGGATCGTAGCACTCCCAATAACGCTACTTTTGGAAGGTGATCTCGATCTTTAGGCTCGACGCCTCTTCCGGCATCCGCTCAAACAGGTCCTGCACCTTCGTGTAGTCCTGTTCGGACCGCAACGTCAAGCTGACCTGCGTCCGCTCAACGTCGGCGGTCCCCTGAAGAGCACCGGGAACACCCTCCCTGTCGGGCAGCATGAAGGTGACATCGCCGTACTCGACGCTCCCCGTCTGGTGGTTGTTTCGCCACTTGCTCCGCATCGCAGCGACGTCGTCGCCGTTGTACTCGAAGCGCCACGTATCAGCCTCTGTGTCGGCCTTCCGGAACGGATAGCCGGGCACCCAGTCGGTGGCCTTGTCCGACCCGGTTGTGTTGACCACGTACTCCGGTTCCTCGTCCTTCCCGATGTTCTCCAGCAGGAACGTCCGCACCATGTACTCGGTGACGCTGTCGTCGAAGCGGTCGGTGACCTTGTTGACGGTGAACTGGTCACCCGGTTCCAAGTCCTCGATGTACGCCAGAATCTGGTCACCGATTCGGTCGGACACCGTCGGGACAATCTTGACGGTGGTCGGCTCGCGATCGCCGAGCGATCCGAGATACCGACCGCCGGCCTCCAGCACGTAGTCGTCGACGAGGAACTCGTTGACCGCCTCACGAGCAACCGATTCGGTCTCGTCTGGTGGCAGGAACACCGCTTCGTCCGACCGAACTTCCCCGATGATCGTGTCGAGATTCGCGTACCCGTCGTCGTCGATATGCTCCTCGATACGGTCCACGAGGGACGACGCACCGACGACCTCCGCACCGCCAACGTCGCGAAGCGTCGCGTCGGACTGCGGCTTGTCGAGGATCTCGTTCCCTTTCACGATGACGTACTGGTCCTCACGGGCGAGCCGGCCGATAGCCCGCATCACAACATCGTGACTGTCGCCGTCGATCCAGATCTCGCCGTCCTCAACGAGTTCCAGTTCGAAGTCGCCGATATCGAGCGCAGTCGTCCCGCTCCCGAAGCGCTGGCGGAGCTCCTGCTCAGCGTCATCGACACCCCACACGTCCACGTCATCCTGCTGAACGAGTACAGTGTCCAGCGAGCTTCCGGAAAGGTCGTCGCGGAATCCGCCAGTATCACGGGCGAGTACCGGCTTGCCGTCGAGCGCTTCGACGGTTGCGTTCAACACGTCGTTGGCACTGCCAGGAATCGGGAGTTCCGGGTCACGGAGGAACTGCTCGTAGATATCCTCGACCGATATTTCCCCACGTCGCTCCAGAAGGTCCTCGGCGATGTCCCAGACGTGCGACTGGAGGTCGAACGGGTCAGCTGCCGCAGAGTCCGCAATGTTCGAGGCGTCGAGTTCCGCCTCGTCGAGGACGAAGACATCGAGATCCATCGGCTCCACTTTCGCCCACTCGTCATCGTCCATCAGATTGTCGCCGTCGATCACATCGCCGTACAGGAGTTGAAGCTCTTCACGGAGCTCGTTCTCCTCCTGCTCCATCATACTGCGAATCGATGTGCGGATTTCGTCGTCGAGAGACTCGTCGGCAAGTACCTGTCGCGCGCCCTCGATGTACCGTGCCTTGTCGATATACCGTGTGCCGGACTCGATGGCCTTGTCTCCCGAGGGCTGGACGAACACGAGTGTGTTGCGCCACTCGCGTCCACGACCGTCGTTCGTGATGACCTTCTTCACTTCGTCCTTGGTCCACTGGCCGTCCTTCACGACGACCTTCACCTCACGGTCGTCCGGGATATCCCGCATATCGTTCGTCCGGAACCCGACTGGGTGCGCGTTCGAGCCGAAGATATCCGTGATGAAGTCCGCGATCTCGGCCTTCGCTGACGTCTCGGACACATCCACGGCTGCGTTCCGGATGAGTGCGTTCGGGTTCTGCCGGTCGCGGATGGCGTACTTCCCGTTCAGCTTATGGAGGTGCCATGCAACGCCGTGCAATCGTTCGAGGTTGAGGACGACGTCGGAGACGAGATCACCTGTCTGGTAGGCACCTATCACGATCTCCGACACCTCCGCACCCTCGCCTTCGCTCGGCTTCAACGAGTAGAGGAGAATCGTGTTCAGGATGCGACGACCGTGGGGCACTTCATCCGTGTCAACACGACTTTTGATGTCACCGGTAGCGGCGTTCAGTCGTTCGTAGTTGATCTTCGCCAGTTCGTCCTCAAACTCGATGGCGTCGATGTCGCCGTGTGTGATCAGGTCCGTCTGATCCTGCATCTGCAAGAGGACCTTCGAGAAGAGGTAGATCATCCCGCGCGTGTTCTGGTTGCCCTCATCGGCGTAGTAGCGTGTCTCGAGGGCATCCAGAAGCACAGGGTGGAACGGATAGAGATCGTGCATCTCCGACAGCAAGTCGTCGGGGAGATCAACGTGCCCGTCGGCTTGGTCATATGCGTCGAAGTACCCGTTGACGATCTCGCGGGCCGCACTCTCGTTTACGGAGTCGATCAGGCGGTGGCGCAGGACCTCGCGCTTGTCCACCTGGTTGTTCATGTTGACCTCGACCGCCTGTTCCCGATTCAGAATGTCGTGAACCTCAGATCCTTCGCGGAGCACCGAGACGATCGTGTAGAGTTCGAGATCCGAGAGCGCGGTCGATTCGAGCAGTGACTGGAGGAAGGCCTTGTTCGCGCTCTTTCGGTCACCCTGAAGCGTATCGAACCAGTCCTCTAATTCGTCCACGAAGAATGCGACCGTGGTGTCGCCGACAGCCTCCTGAATCGTCTGCATATCGGGATAGCCACCCGACTCGAACGTTCCAGGATCGTAATCGAGCGCCTCGAAGAACGGCTCCCAGAGGTACTCGTACTGTTCGTTCTGCATCGCAACCGTGATCGGCGTCGCCGACTCCGGAAGCGCAGCGTCGAACCCTTCAACCGAATCACTTGCCCACGCAGCCGCGGCGTCGGGATCGTCGAAACAGTGGTACAGTGCCACCATCTGGTGAGACTTCCCACTGCCGTACGGGCCATAGAGAATGTGCGTGCCACGTGGGTCGTCCCCAGTCAAGGAATCACGAAGAATCGAAAGGGCCTCCCGAAGGCCCTGAGTCATCAGCGTCCGTTCGAAAAAGAGTGCTGCGTCAGACTCGAACTCGTCATCGTCATCAACATTGTAGAGTTTTACCTGCCCATCGATCTGTCCTTCTTCCCGAAGCTCGCGGCTGAGAGTCACCGTGTCTTCGAGCGTATTTGGTAAGGATCCCGTCTGTGCCATCTTGATACTTAAACAAACCTCAGTGGCACCCAATAAACACTATGGTCCCGCGAATTCAGCAGCTTTGTTAGTAGTCTTCAGCCATATCGGGAGGAATCGGAGTGTGGGTGCAATTCGGCCGACTAGGGATTGTTACGGGCGTGTCGTAGTTCTCTTTATCATACCGTTCTTTCAATCGGTTAAGTAGCGGGTCAATTTCCCACGTGTCGCCAGCTAGTTTCCTGGTACACTCTGACCCTCTGTTTTCGTGTGGCGAATGTGGAATATAGCATTCTGAGTACCCGAGTTCCTTCAGTTGTAGAAATGCCCCGTGGTTGTAGAAGCGAACAGCTTGCATTCGAATCAAGGCCTCATTCCAATCGCTGCTAAACGTATTATTATCGTGTGAATGCGGCGATTCGCGCCGTGGAAGCTCCTGTAGAACACGTTCGTATGCCTCTTGATATTCAATTTCGCAGTCAAAGAAGTCGAGGAGAATATCTCGTGCATTTTGTTCTCGGTCACCGCCTTCTACCCTCTTTCCATAGATTGGGCGACCAGGAATGATATCGGCGATCTGCGTTTGAAGGGCATCGTTACTTCGGATTGCTTCGGGGATTTCTAAGTAGTGACTGGCCCACTGGGTCATCTTTGATTACCTACCCTAATGTTATTTCACACCCACTTAGTGATTCGGTGGGAGTTCAGCTGCATATTTTCACTTCCGAAATGGAGACACAGCTGCCTGGTTGCTGATTTGTAGTCACAAAACGTATTTCACGCACACCTGCTTCTACGAACATATGAGCGGGTACGACCTCGTCGATATCGAGGTCACACACGAATCTGCTGACGATCTTCTGGATTCACTGTCTGAGGACGGTACTGATGGGAGTCATCTGCAGAGTATCCAGGCACTCCGTCTGCAAGCAGGCCAACCAGATTCAGAACTCCGGTCACTGAAAGAGTTGGACGAGAACGCCGTCAAACTTCTCGAACACCAAGTGGATGCAGCCTACCGGGCTCTCTTCGAAATGGACGGAAAAGCACTCCTGGCTGACGAGGTCGGTCTCGGGAAGACCATCGAGGTCGGGATGATTCTCAAAGAGATGCACTTCCGTGAAACGGACGAATCCGTCCTCATCCTCACTCCTGCACAGTTGGCCAAACAGTGGCAGGCTGAACTCCGAGAGAAATTCGGTCTTGACTTCGTCTGCAACTACGACGACGAATTCGAAGATTTCGACGCCCACGATTACATCATTGCAAGCATCGATACTGCGAAGAGCGAGCGACATCGTCAGACGGTTCTTGACCGCAACTGGGACGTTCTGGTACTCGACGAGGCCCACTACGTCAAAAACGAAGAGACGGACCGTTACGACCTGATTGACCGACTTTCCTACAACTACGCGTTCTTCCTGACGGCGACGCCGATTCAGAACGAATTGACTGACCTGTACAACGTCGTCTCGCTACTCCGCCCTGGGCTATTCGGCACACGCGACGTCTTCCACCACTACTTCGTGAACAGCAATCAGGAGACACTGGTGAATCGAGACGAGCTACAGGATCGGTTGAACAAAGTGATGATCCGGAACCGACGGGAAGACACAGATATCGATTTCACAGATCGGACTATCGACACACGGACGTTCGATCCCACCCCGAAGGAACGTGAACTCTACCAGGCAGTCTCCGACTACGTCAAAGGTGCGTACAGTCAGGACCAAGGCCAGAAGCTCGTATTGATGCTCCTTCAGAAGGAGGTCGTCAGCAGCCCGGTCGCACTCAAGAAGACCATCGAGAAGCGACTCTACGACCAGTCGGAGCTCACGCACGCAGACGAACTGGAGTCGATCTTAGATCTGATCGATGAGATCGATACCGTGACCAAACAGGAACGGCTCTTGGATATCGTCGAAGAAGCCCGCGACAACGTTGAGATGGGGAGAGTCATCGTCTTCACTCAGTTCCGAGCAACCCAACAGCAGATCCTCGACAGACTCGCCTCGGAGGGATACACAGTACACGCATTCCACGGCGGGCACTCAAGCAGCGAGAAGGAGCAAATTGTCGAAGACTTCGAAGAAGAGGGAGGAATCCTCGTCTCAACCGACGCTATGAGTGAAGGCCGTAACCTACAGTTTTGCAATATATTAGTCAATTTAGACTTGCCGTGGAATCCGATGCGTGTTGAACAACGTATCGGACGCGTACACCGGATCGGCCAGAAGCGAGACGTATTCATCTTCAACATGGCGTTGAAAGATACAGTCGAAGAGTACGTACTGGAACGGTTGTACCACAAGATCGATCTCTTCCAGCAGAGCGTCGGAGAACTGAGTTCAATCTTGAGCCGCTTGGAAGAGTCGGGAACAAGCTTCGAAGACGAGATCTTCGAACGGTTGGTGGCCGCTGATTCCGAAGTCGATCTTGAGAACGACTTCGATGCGATGGCAGTTGACCTCCAGGAACAGCGCGAACTCGCCGACAAACTTGAGGAGTTCAATAGCGGTGTGTTCGAAGGATTCGATCTGGGGGAGAGCGATGACTGACGCTTCGATTTCTGTCACGCAATCTGTGGTAGAGCAGTTCACAGAACGGTATCTCCGATCTATCGGCTGTTCCATCGAGCGAAGTGACGATCGCTGGCTGGTGTCGGTACCCGATGACACAGACACCGAGATTACCCACGGGAGACACACACTCATCCGGGGGGAGGGTACTCCAGACGATGACGATGATAGAACGAAACGGCTGCATCCAGAGAGTGCGTTCTTTCAACAGCTACTCCGTGAGGCGGGTGAACGATCGCCGTCTGGCAAGCTGTCGATAGAGAGTGAATCTGACATCGAGAGTCCGGAGTGGATCCAAAACGGCGCTGTCGAGGTACAGAGCGCACAGTTCACTCCGTACTACGACCGCACAGCCATCGTGGTTCTCTTTCGTGTCGGTATCGAGACCGTCAGTGAATACCAGCAAGAGCTTCTCCGCGCCATCGCTGTAGACGCGCGGTCAGAGGAGAGCCTTCCAAAGCTGGCGGAGACATTCCTCGACACCACCACAGTAGAGACCGAGACGGCCTCTGATGGCGCTGTACAGCTGACCAAGACAGATGTGCGACCTCTCCTCGAAACAGCTCGGGAACTGTTGCTGGAAAGCGTACAGGGGCAGCTCGACGACATTCATCGAGAAGCCTCGCGTGCGGCAGATTCAGAAGTTGAAGAGTACCGTCAGATGCAACAACAGCGTATCCAGGAGCTACAGGAAGAACACTCGAACCTGTCGTCGAAGATCAACGATCTGAGTGAGAAGATCAACACAGGAGACGAGGATTCACGCGTCCGGGCGTTGCGAGAACGGAAAAAACTCAAATCGGAGTACGAGGAACTCGACGAGACGCTCAGCGAATTACAGGAGCGCCGTGACAGTGGATTCCCCAATCGACAACGAGAAATCCGAGAGCGGCACTCACTCGACGTGCAGGTCACACCGCTTACTCTGACGGAAGTTGAGTACGAGCGAGGCGAGATCGATTTCGAACTTATCGACGGTAGCATACATCAAACCGTCACTCTCGGATACGGGAGTGGGATCGGTGTAGTCGATACTGTTCGATGTTCGTCGTGTGAACGCGAACTCACCGAACGCAACCCGCTTCAAACGATTTCAGATGGACTCAAATGCCAGAGTTGTACCAAAGAGCGGTGATACGGCGACCCCTCGATAGTTCAATAGAGCAAAGCCCCGGAGCGAATAGAGCCAGTACACTGATTAGTCAAGGAAGCCGCCGAACGAGTTGGATATCTGGAACTGAAGGCAACGTCAGGGCTACCGAAGTGAGAATTTGCTGAAAAGATTCGAAACCTCGGTGAAGTGGCGCTGTTAGTCTTGGAGGGTGGCAACTGTTCGGCCCGTTTCCTCGGCCTCTTCGCTGCGCGACATATTGTACGTCGCGAGCGCTTCTTCAACCGCCTCATCAAGACTCATTGGTCGACCTAATTTTGACTCTTCTACCGTATAAACGCATGCATGGCACCAGACAAGTAACAAGCAGCCTCAGTTCATCTCGGTCGGTGCTGAGTGCGCGGATGTTCTTCTCTGCTCTGAGGAATCCGTTGCCGCCGAACAACTTGGCTCCGAACGAATTCCGGTTATGTCCAAGGAGATATCTGGATCTGCGGTATGACTACTCGAGAACGCTGGCTTCTGAACGCTGTTCTTGACTAATCAGCGCGACTAGGTCCGCTTTCGAGAGTGGGTCAATATCAACACGGACCCCTTGTGCAGTATAGAAGATCCCTGCGGTCACTTCTCGACCAGAGAACCATTCATTTAGCACGTGATAGTACACGCTGAGTTGCTTCCGATACTCATCCTCGGCGTGTCGCCCGAGGTCGGTTTTGAAGTCGATAATCTCGACGGTATCGGGACGAAGGTGAACGAGGTCGACGATTCCTGAGATGGTGACCTGCTCTCCGTCGACAGCGAGTGGCAGATACGCATCCTCCTCAACTCGCAGCTCACCATCGAGCGAGTCTATGAACGACTTGATGTGACGCTCGTCGTCGTTCGAGGGTTCGACATCCCCCTCCAGTACGTACCGCTCAGCGAATTCGTGGGTCTGCGTTCCGAACGCGGTCCCTCTTCCGTCGTCGACGTCCTCGAACACATCGTCGCGCATGAGCGTGTGCGGCGAGTGTCCGACCGGGCCGTCCGGCGTCGGCACGGAAATCTGCAAGTGTGCCTGCGTCGTCTCGTCGATGTCGTCTTCCTGAATGTCGGGCTCCAGTTCCTCGATGTCGACCGGGAGCTCTTCAATGAACGTGTTCGGGCTCTCGGCTGCAGCGAACACGAGATGGCTCTCAGCCCGCGTCATCGCGACGTAGAGCAAGCGTCGCTCTTCGTCGTATCCACGCGGCAGACACTTCCGGAGGACGTCAGTCCGCCAGTTGTCGTGAATATGTGGATACCCGTGATCATCGGCGTAGAGCTTTCGCTGGCGTAGTCCAATCGGATCGTCGAACGCGATCGCGTTACTGTTCCCGCCTGACGGTGGGAAGCAATGGGAGTTCATGTTCGCGAGCACGACAATAGGGTGCTCGAGTCCCTTGGCCGCATGGATGGTCTGGACCGTCACCGAATTCATCCCAGCGCTCGCGTGGACCTCGTGGGTGCTTCCGTCCTCGATGCCGCGTTCGATGAATCGGATGAGGTCACCTCGTGTCAATGTCGTCGCGCTGTGGACGGACTGAATCGTCGTCAGCAGCACGTCGGCGTAGGCCCCGTCGTAGTCGTACTGGGAGAATACACGCTGGGCAACCCCACCGACCGTCTCCAGGGCCGCAAGCTTCGACTTGAACGCCTGCATGTTGGTGGGGTACTCCTCGCTATCGAGGACGTGTTTGACCTCGTCGAGCGTGTAGCCAGCTTCTTCAAGCACGACTGCCCATCCCCGCTCCGCGTCGGATTCGAGAATTCGCAGCCACGCCAGGAGAAGCTTCGCCGGGTCAGACCGGAACAACTCGATGCCTCCTTCGTACGCCATCGGTAATCCATACGCCTCAGCGACAGAGAGGAGTTCTCGGCCGAAGTCACGAGTCCGGGTGAGGACGGCGATATCACCGTACTCTGGCAGACGAAGTTCCCCATCCTCCTCGACCTGATACGTATCGTTCCCGACGATCTCCTGAATCTTGGTCAGAACGGCTTCGTGTTCGTCTTCGTGTTGAATCGACTCTATCTGAGAGTTCTCGTGCGAGGCGTTCGAGGAGAGTGACACAATTCTATCTCGCACGGCCGTCTCGTCGACATCGTCTGTGCTCGCCGCAGGCGTCACTAGGCTGTGCTCGGAGAAGTCGAGGATGGCCTGCGTCGAGCGGTAGTTCTCGACCAGTTCGATATCGATGATCGGGCGGGTCGCCCACGATACTCGCTCATGATCCTCGTTGAGTTCGTCGACGAACCGATCCAGCCGGGATTCGAACTCAGTAATGTTCTCGACGGCGGCGTACTGGAACGAGTAGATGCTCTGTTTCCAGTCACCGACGACACAGACGTTGTTCGTGTTCGCGAGCAGGAGTGCGAGTTTGAACTGGATCTCGCTGGAGTCCTGGAACTCGTCGATCATCACGTACTCGAACGCGACATCGTCGCGGAGTCGGTGGTCGTCACAGAGCAGGACGAACGCGAACAGCTGCAGGAAGCTGAAGTTGAGGTAGTTCCGACTGAGTGCGAATTCAAGATACTCGTGGTAGACGTCGTGAACGAAGTTCTTGAGGCCCTCTCGCTGTTCGTCAAACACCAGCTGTGCGACGCCATCAGGAACCTGCTTCTCACCCCATCCGCCACGGATCTCGTCTTCCTCGGGCGCGTCTGGGAGGTAGCATTTGTCGTTGCCGTAGCCGCCGAGTTTCGAGCGTAGCTTGGACTGCTTGTTCCCGTCGTTCCGGGGCTGGTTCAGCTCGTCGAAGATCTCGCGGAACGTCTCGAAATCACCGTCCAGATGCCGCTCGCCGTTCCGGTACCAGCCATCGGCCGTCGGGAAGACACCTTTCGCCGCAAGCTGATGGATTAACCCGAGGAGTTCGACTGGTTCCTCGACGGCGCGGAAGAAGTCGTCGTACTCGGGGTGGTCGTCGCTGAACCGACGGATAAACTCGCGGAACTGCACCTTCTCGACGTTCTCGTCTTCGAGGACACGCGTAGACCCCGTAATCCGGTCGTCGATACCGAGGAGCGTCGGTGCCTCGAAGCCGTGTTCCATGAGGATGTCGTGACAGAGGCTGTGGAACGTCTGGATCGGTGCGTCCGAGAGTTCACGCATCCCGTAGTCACAGTGGGCGACGATTCGGTCCTTCATCTCCGTCGCCGCGTTGTTGGTGAACGTCACGAGGAGGACGTCCTCAGGCTCGACGTCGTCTTGGTCGACGATTTCGGCGTAGCGACGGGTGACGGTGAACGTCTTTCCAGTCCCTGCGCCGGCGTCGACGACGTGGATGCCCTGTTTGCTGTCGATGAGGTCTTGCTGTTGGTCGTTTGGTGCAGTCATCGCGACTCACCTTCCAGGATGCAATCGCGGTTGTCCACGTACCGATAGTTTGGATCGCCACCGAGTCCCTGAACCGGAAAGCGCTCATCACCGGCACGACGGTCGTTCAACTCCGATAGGCGATCTTGGACGAACTGCTCGAATGCATCCACATCGCCGGTGAAATAGTTCTGGTTGCGAATACGGAGCAAGTGTCTCAGGGCCTGCTTGCAGCCGTTTTTCACGTACTTGTAGTCCCCGACATCAGCGATCAGTCGTTCTGTGATCGCGTCGCCGAATTCCGATTCGATGAGTTCGTCGCTGTCGCTGGTGTCCGGGAACTCATACCTATCCACCACAGCCCGGTAGATTTCGTACGTCGACTTCGAGAAGGTCTTATTACAGTCGTTCGCGGCGTCTTCCTGCAGTTCCGTGAAGACATCTGGGCTCGCGATGTATTCCTCGAAGGTGACTGGATAGTGGGTCACCGTAGTGAGGCAGTCTTCGAGAGAACCATTCCCAGTCACCACATCATCAAGCGTTTCGAGGAAGTGGAAGAACGTGAATCGCAGTTCCTCATCCGGGTGCTCAGTCCGCTGGTGAGCGAGGTACAGCAACGCCTGGAAGTTCGGTTTGTCGCTCGGTGGATCAAGCGCCGAATGCTTTACAATCGAGTATGCTGACTTCTTTGAGCCACTCTTGTAGTCGAGGAGTCGGCTCGGGCTGTGAACGAGGTCGATCTTACCCTTTAGCCCGAGATCAGTGTTCTCGAACCAGCGTTCAGTGTGCGACGCATCGATGGGGCGGTCGTAATACTCGGCGAAGAAGTTCTCTCCCCAACCACCGTCAGGCGTCACCAGGCCGTCACCGTGAGGCAGGTTTGCATCGAGGAACTCGACGATGGTCTGGAGGCCGACGCGGTACTTGGTGAGTCTGACCTCCCGATCGACGCCTCGGAGGAACGGGTCGACCTCGTCGAGAATGACTGCGGCGACCTCATCGAGTGTGTCCGTCGTGATGGCGTCCGGATGTGAGACGTAGAACTCTGCGAAGTCGTGGAACAGGTTCCCTTCTCTGAAGTGCTCCTTGTCCGGGTTGTCGACGAGTCGACTGAAGAAATAATCGCGGGGGGAGTTGACGTAGGTGTTCAGGCTCGACTGGCTGAGTGCGGTGACGTCCTCGGGGGAGACATCGAGTGGTTCTTTTTCGAATCCGTCCTGTGTCGTTCGAGACGCCCGTGAATGCTGCAGTGAGTCCAAATCACTGAATCGGTCGAACTCCTCATCGAACAGTTCCTCGAAGTATAGACACGGGGTGACGGGCGTTCCACCGGCGGTGTCCTGCACGAGGTAGTACTGGTCGACGCCGTTCTGCAGGAGGAGTTGGAACTGCCGGATGTTCCGCTCGAACTCCTGATCTCGGTCGACCCACGGGCGACGAGGCGACGAATGTGTCCAACCTTCGTCAAGGCCGAGGTAGAACACGACGGCGCGGTCGACGTGAGCAGCCGATTTTGCATCTGCCAATAGGACACCTTCGTTCTCCCGATCCACAGGCACTTCATACGACTGTAGATAGAACTCGAGACGGTCAACTGCCGGTTCGGTGACGGCGTCATCGAGGAGGCCGAGCGTCGCGAGTTCCTCTCTGAAGGCGTCGATAGAGGCGTCCGTGACTGCTTCGTATTCGTCGATGGCCTCCTCGAATGTGCGGGCACGAATCTCATCACGGAACTCAAGGAGCCAGTCTACTTCCGGGTGGTCGAGGTCGTAGAGACGCTTCTCGTCGTGCTCGATGTCGACGGGCATCCCGAGCTGGGTGAGGAGTGGTCGAACGTCGCCTACTCGTGTATCTCGGCCAGCGTGAGCACTTCGAAGGAGCTGTAAGAATGCGCGGTGACGGGCATCGTCGTTGAACCCCGGACCGCCGTAGTATGGAATCTCTGCCGCTTCCAGCGCCGACTCAATGAGCGAGGAATACTGACTGGCTGCATCGAGGACGACAGCCACGTCATCGGCGTTCTCCGGTGTGACCGTATCGAGGACCGCGTCGACGATTGCGGCCGGTGAATCGAGAATGCGGAAGGATGGATGATCGAATAACCCCTCGGTGAACGGGTCGACCGTCTCGTAGTCTGGGGGAAGGATCGAGCGTTCGAGTTCGGTAAGCTGCTTGAAGCCGACAACAGCGACCGACGTGTCGGCTTCGATACTGTACTCAGTGAGACGGTTAGACGTCGTGTCCATCTCTGCGATACAGTCGACAGCAGTGTGCGTTGCCGTCGTCGCGAACTGCTCGTAGTCCAGAATAGCGTCAGCCGTCCCCTGATACTCCCAGCACTGGAGGATGTTCCCGACCGCATAGGACGTCTCCTTCCAGTTGAGATCAGTCGTCTCAATGATTTCGAGAAATGCGAGTCGATCCTCGGCTTGTTCTCGGCGTCGAGCAGCCAGGCGCCGTGGTGTAATCGCGAACGGCCCGAAGTGGGGTTGATCAAGACGCCGGTTCAGGGCACTCGCCATCGGCGCATCCGGCACGAGCACAAGGTCGAAATCCTTGCATTCCTCGTAGAGAGAATCGATAGACTTCGCTCGTGTAATTGACACGGACTATCGGACTCAGGTGGCTTTCAAAAATGTGTCGTCAGAACAGTCCAATCAGAAGTTCGGGATGATTCCGATAGATAGCGGAAGTAGGGGGTAAACGAACGAAAGAGAGATGATGATGAGAGTGACTATTGTCGCTCCTCTGCTAAAATAGTCGTAACCACTGTGGCCGAACGGTCCATCAGTGGGAGCAAAAGAAAGGGTTGCAAGCACTACACCAGAGACCGCTAACGCAAGTGACTGCGGTTGTCCGAACGAAAATGCAAACCCAGACCAGATTGCCAATCCACACCAGACGGTGAGTAGAGCGTAGAAAACCCTTCGAAGTTGGGTTTGTGCCCGCTGACGTTGCGTTTCAGCTAACCCCACGTATGCTGATTTCCGGTCTTCCAGATCACCAAACCGGAATAGATCCTTGTTGAACCGGCGGATATGCTTCTCATAGAAGTCATAGTCGTTCTTCACCTCAGTGATTGTGTCGTCCAGATCCTCAATTCTTCCTTGAATGAGGGGGAGGTAGAACCCAACAATCACAATAAGAACAAAAATCGAAAACGGTGGCACCAGATCTCGGTCGCTCCATCGAAGTACCAAGAAGATGTTCGCGACGATTGCACCAAGGAGTGTGAACGTCAATCGTTGGATATCTTGTGAGGTTTCATTGGCTGCCGACGAAAGCCTCTCAGTCAATCCAGCCATCAAAGTCTGCGTGTCTTCAAGTACATCACTTAGAGCTTCGAAATTTTCTTCGACAGCAGATACCTGGAGGTCCTGATAACTCGATTTAACGTCTTCAATGACCTCAGGGAGCATCTCGATGCCACGCTCCGTACCTCGACAATGTTCAGTTATCGCCAGCTGCCAGAGATCTCGAAATGCGTCTTTTTTCTCTTCAGCTTCAAACGATTGATGAAGGTCTCTAATCGCACAGATTCCACTCTTGCCCCACTCTGCACATTGCTCAGACAAGTCAATCCGGGGGTTGAATTCAGGTTCACTAGAGAATTGGAACTGCATCGTCTGACCGTCACGGTCAACAGCTGCGGAAAGAACTCCTAAGAGAGAATACGCATAGAGAGGAGAAACTTGTTCACTGTCGCAGGTTTCCCAGAGGCCCTCAACTATCGATGGATGGATTGGTGAAAGATCTCCACGCCAGTGAGTGAACTTTCGGGAAGCAGACATAGAGTCAAAATATTGATCGGCAGCCTCCTCAAGTTCCTCCTTTGGGAGTGTTTCGACGCTACTCGCGGTCCACATTGGAACGGGGAAGACCTCATCTGGAGCATCCTGGAGAAAGAGAAAGACAGGGAAGGATTCGTATTCGAAGAGCTCAGCTGCAACCTCATGTGGGCTGCGGCTTCCGATCCATTCGAATAAATCCGACGGCGTCCACCAGAGGAGAGGGTTCAAATCTAAATCAAAAATGAACTCATCGCCGAGAAGTTCAGAGGCAATTCGCCCTTTCTGAAGGCCGATTTCGATAGTGACGGTAGTACTCGCATCGGTGAGTTCTGAGGCAAATTCATAAAGCAAGCCAGCGGCGTTCCGTATTTCGTCTGGATAGTACCGGTCAAACCCTCGGCGATAAAAATCGACATCGACGGCAGGTTCCAGATCGCGGTCAGCGAGCGCCTCTAGACCTTCGTCGTTTACGCTGAGTTCTCTCCCAGACAATTCGAACAACCGCTGATCATCAGCTATCAAGCGAAAGCCGCTAAAATACGCAGGAAACGAATCCCAAGCCTCGAATAGATTTTTGAATGTGTCCTCGGACAGAGAGCTGACCTCAGTATTTACCGAGAGATTAGAGATGGCTTCATCATTGACTGATCCGGTACTCGAAACTGCGACTATCCTTTGAATGAACTCGCGAGGCGTCATTTAAATGAGCTAGAACAGGTCTCGGATGTCAGGAACATTAGACAGGTCATCTACTAAGGAGCGCTTCCCGTTCCCACTTCCGACTGTGAGTTCTGGCTGTAGATCAGATAGTAGCAAATAGAACTGATCTCCATCTCGCGCGAGTTGGACGTTATTACTTTCACGCAACTCACTTATTGATACGCGGATCGATTTTCCTGCAATTCGAACACTAACGTCTCCCTGATCAACGTCTACCTCCGTTCCATCGGCATCATCCAACGTAATTGGGCCTCCATCAGTGAAGTCCTGATACGTGGGATAAGCAGCCGAGGTTTCATTTTCGCTGGCACGTTGCTTGATTGCAGACTCAACTAGTTCGTCCGGGTGCGGAGCTGCTTTGAGATTCAGGAACCCGTACCAATACTTGGCGTAGTGTTGCGCACCTCCCTCCTGATACAGCTGTGCACTATCTTCGTCTATGTGCTCCTCGTATTTGTCGTACTTAGGGTAGACGACGCTTTTGTCCGTCTCTTCTTGGATAACGCGCTCGTTTTCGGTGAATACTGCTTCTGTGTCTTCGTGGTCGAGATCGATTTCGTGGGCGCCTTCTAAGTAGGGAGTTTTTAGAATCGCCGCGAAGGTTTCGTCGTACTCGCTGAATTGGGTATAGATGAGAAGGTCCGATACAGAGCGTGCTTCATTAAGGTAAAGCTGGGAAAGAGACTCTCCAACACTTTCGATGTCACTCCCATCTCGAACTCTTTCAAGTAATTCTACAGTCGTACGGTCCTCATCCTCAAGATTTACCGATGCACTACGAGCAGCATCCGTGAAGGAGTGGTTGCGAGCATTCTTCGTGTCGTCACTATTGTAACGTCGCCCGAGTGTGTCCCGCAGCATACTTGCGACGATCCGCTCGGCTTCTGCACCAGCGTCAGTAACTAGATCGTCTTCATCAAGCGTGCCAACAAGATCCGGGTTCGGATTTTCGATTTCTTCACCCATTTCGCAACTGAATACGGCAACAGACTCGACATCCACCATTTTTTGTAATTCAATAATAGCCGTGGTCAAATGTCTATCGGAGAAGATGACATATTGTGACCACAATCTCAATCCCCCGAGATATGTGTATAGCGGCATATAGTTTATTCCCACTGCTCATTTCATCGCACAATTTTGCGTGGGTTTAGCAGACTGAATTGGTCTGCCCAACCCACAAACTGATAAGGAATCCGACTGAAACGCTGAACGACTCGAATATGCCACTCTTAGAATCGCCATACTGGGCCGCGACCAGGTTTCTAACCGAATTCTGCACCAATCCAATTTCGGACGGTCAAGCCCTCCAGAGATCGCTACAATGAGTCGGTCGGATGCCGAGCAGGAGGGCAAGACCGACGCTGAGCGGGTGCCATCATTCGATGGTGTCCGATGGACCTCGTGCTCGCTCGAGGACTTCACGGGCCTGTACTGGGACGAGATTGCCCCCTGCCTCGAAGCAGAGGGTATCGATCCGAGAGGCGAGAAGCCGACCCACCAGTGGTTTCGGGATCACGATGCGCGGTCATTCCTCGCGGCTCTCCGTCGCCATCACGACCGCTCATTCGGGGAGTTCTGGAACGAGGACCTCGAGCTCGGTGATGATGAAGAGGGCTACACATGGGCAACAACGGATGATGCAACAATCGACGCCCTTGAACAGTTCCTCAACCGGCGGAAATCACGATACAGCCTTGCGACGTCGTCCGTCGACGCGCTGCGAACGCGACTGAATCTCTACGTCCGTGCTTATCGAGAGGGAAATGGGACAGATGACCTCCTTACACCAATTCAACGAGATCAAGAGAATCCAGACTACGAAGCCGTTGACGCGTGCTATGCAGCATTCGACTGGTTGAACGAGGGAACTAAACGCGAATACAGCGCCCAGACTCTCCAGCGTGTGCGGCGCGTCGTCGACGCCTGGTATCAGCATCTGGTCGGTCGACGGATCGCCTCGATGAACCCTGCGAGCGGCCTCTACGACGAATTCAAGTGGGAAGTCGAAGATTCCCCCACGCCTTCGCTTTCAGCGAATCAGATTCGGAAGTTGATGCAGGCGTCGGAGACAACACGAGAACAGCTGCTCGTGGTGGCGTTAGCTGGCTGGGGACTTCGAGCGAGTGAGGTCGCCGCACTCCATGTATCGCAGTTCCACCGTGACGTTCCCGAAGACGACATCCCCTTCATCACGTTCGAGAGCCGCAAGAACGGGCCCGGTGAGGTGTCTCTCCTGTACGGAATGCACGTGCTCGACTCCCGAATCGACGAGCTAGCGGAAGACGATACGTGGACTGGATACCTATTCCCCTCCTCTCAGGGAGAAACGCCGTACGTGACCCGAGATACAATCCGGAATTGGTTCCAAAATCTTGCAATAGAAGCAGATCTCCCCGAGCGGATCAAGGGTGAACGACCAAGTCCACAGCTCTGTCGTCGATTCTGGTACGATACCTATACAGCAGTCCTCGAAGGCGTTCTCGAAGGTGTCGACGAAATCGCTGCAGAGCAAGGTAGTAGCGATCCTCAGGTAGTGATGCAAAACTACCTATCTGACTCGCGTGCTCGCCGAGTCCGACGAGAGTTCATGCGAGACCAACTTAACGCAGCCTTCGGAGAGAGAACGTAACATCAACCCATCTGTCGAGCCATTCCAAATGTCTGTCCTCGGTTGGTGACTGAATCAATGAGTCACAGAGTCACAGATTCAATGAAGTATTGATTTCTGGAAGTTAAGAATCAAAGAGTCCATGATCTATAGCGTCATTTGCCATCATGGAGAGAGCCAATTCACCGACTCATAGAATCATTGAGTCACTGAATCAGTGAGTGCCTGAAGCATTGAGTTGAGGACTCAGGAACACCAGACCTGCATCACGAAATTATTGAATCAATGAATCAGTGAAATCCCGACATTGTGAATCATTGAATCGGTGAGTCAATGATTCAAAGACAGTGCTCGAAAAAGAGATGATCATAACTCTCAGCCCCTCAAACACCGATATCCGACAGATTCGCATTGAAAGAGATACAACTGAGTGTCTGACATGGATTTATGAGTCATTGATTCAATGATCGAACTATGACCGAGTCACCTCGTGGATGGGGCGTCACACCATCGACTGGCATCCCCACGATCGCCTTCGGTAACCAGAAAGGCGGGACTGGAAAGACAACGGCAACGATCAACAGTGCCGCGGCGCTGGCCACTCGCGACCACGATGTTCTTGCAATCGATATGGACCCACAAGCCGACATGACGAAAGGGCTTGGTCTGGGTCCGGGCGACGACAACGATCCATCAAGCCCGAAGAACGAACTCCCCAACACACTAGTCACCGATGACGAGAACCTGCTAGACGTACTCGTCGACAATCCGCGCACGCACGATACTAGTCTTTCAGAGATCGTGATCGAAGCCGACGAGTACGACCATCTGAACTTCGACTTAATCCCCAGTCACAAGGACATGGGCCTTGCTCGAGATTGGATGGACGATGCGAATGCCCGTCTCTCGCTGAAGCTCGCCCTCGAAGAGATGGTTGACGACGGATATGATTACGATTTTATCTTAATCGATTGCCCTCCCGACCTCTCAGTCCTGACGGACGCGGCGTTCATCGCGGCTCAGAACGTCTTCCTGGCTGCACAGACTCAAGCAACATCACGGGATGCACTCGACGATCTGTGGGACCAGCTGGAGTCCATCGAGGACAACCAGCAGATTGAGATCGCAATCGTCGGACTCCTGGCGAACATGTACCGGGACGACGGTCAGTCGCAAAAGTTCCTCAACTCCTTCGACGAGTCCTTCGCGTCAATGGCACCGATTTTCAAGCTCCCGATGCGAGTGGCAGTTCAGCGCGCGTGGGACAACGGACGAGACATTTTCGAATGGGAAGACCCGAACGACCAACAAGTAGAGCAGGACCTCTTCCTAGAAGTTGCGGAGACGATGGAACGAGCGTTTGACAAAACGCAGGTGGAGGCGTAAGAATGCCCCGGGGAATGGACGAGCGGTTCGAGGATCCCTCAGACGAGGTAGATGAGGAGGACGCGGTCGCAGACGAGGAGACCACAGAGACGTCGGAGGAATCGGAAGAACAGGGTCGTGAAACTGCGGCAGCAACCGAGGATCGATCAGATCAGCAGAGAGCCGCATCCACGACTGATACTGATTCGTCGACCAGTGAGGCAGGAGAGACAGATGACGAACCGCTGAACATCCGCGAAGATTGGGATTCAGCCACGATATACGTTGAGCCGGAGCAAAGCGAGGACATCGAGATCACGTTCACTCGCCTGAAAAAGCAGCTCAAACGCGAGGACATCACGCTGGAGAAAAACAAGCACTTCTACCGCGGTGTTTTCGAGGTAGCGTTTGGCGAGCACCAGGAGGAAACGAAGGAGAAGATTCGCGAACTCGCCAAGGAAGACGTCGATCAGTGAATCACAGATTCACAGAATCTCGAATGATGTGAGGTTTTTCCGGCATCGATATGAGGGACTCAGTATCGACCTCCTCTCCCCTTTGAACAGAAGTTGAGGCTGGTGTTCGCAGTGCATACGGTATTGGTGGTATCTGGATGCTGTTTCACGGTCGAAGAAAGTGACATCTAGCGCGCCATACTTGCCCCGATCGCACTCGCAAGCAGTCGCATGGAGCAGCCGCTACCAGAAACACATGGCAGGCGTCCTCTCAAAGGACCGCGCGGACGAGGATCATCTCAGTCGAAAATGGATTACTCACCACCGAGTAGCACGTGTTTTATATCAAGTTACTTGGGATCAGTATCGTTGTTGTCCTCCGAATCTTGACTGATGTCTTTCTCCTCGTCAACCTTTTTTATAACATCTGCACCCCAGCCACCGCTCACTCTTCCGATTCCCTTTTGGATTTTACACCATTCCTTGAATGACCGACTGGGATCCGAAACAGGCGGTCTGGGATGACCGGTACGGGGAAACTCAACCGGGTTAACCCGGCCAGGCAAAAGGTCAATGCGGGAAGTAGGATCAAAGTCACCGTTCAAGATCTCCTCGAAGGTTTGATCAAGGACATCTTCCGGGACATCGTATCGTGCAGTTGGCCGAAAACTTTCCAGATATTGAGCGTGTCATAGAACTCTTCACATACTATGGTCAGTTTGAGTACTATTATAGCAGGTTACTTGCTTAGATACGCGTGCACTAGGTGCACAACGTTTAGAACCGGTTAGAGTGTGCCCTTTCGTTTCCGAATAATGATTTCTCGCACCCGTTCAACGTGGTTCGTCTCGGATTGAACGAATGCTGTGAGGATGGCTTCGACGATCTCGGAGCGGCTGACTCCGAGATCGTCACACTCAGCGACCAGTTCATCCACTTCTCGCACGATCTCCTCGTCAACAGCGACTCCAAACTTCTCTTTCGCCATAGCTACAACAAGCTAAGAACAGCGTGCACCAAGTGTACGGCGCTTCCAATTCGTTACAGCTGATTCAGCAAATCATGAGACCTCTTCTATGACACCCTCGATATTGGTTATCCAGTTCAGACTCTATGTAATCCAGGTAGAGCAGTGTCCCCAACCAATATCTCAGAACCTGGTCGAACTTCGACTCATTCAACGTGGAGATGCACTTGGTCCAGCCACTGCCCACGCTCATCCAGTCCACGATCTCTTCGTCGTGTTGTATCTCGTATCGGATGAATGAAGATGTGATCTCGGCCATAGCAGCATAGCAACTCCATAAAGCCCATTCTCCTGGTGGAGCCGCGTGTTCTCCGTTGCGTACGGTTAGTCCGACGACGATCTTTTCCTCATCGATATTGTCGGGATCTCCCTCAACCACTTTTTCGAGGATATTAGGGATATATTTGAGAGACAGAGAGATGTAAGGTCGGCCGAATCGTTCCGTTGGCCCTCGGCTTACTACGGATTGTGCGGCCCGCCAACCAAGGATTCGGGTCCCTGTTCCAGCGGTGTCCCATAGTTCGGCTTCAGCTGCTTCCTGAAGCATTTTACCGGATTCGTCTACCGCATCTTTCCGGACGTTCTCCCCTGTTGTTTCAAAATCTACGTTGCTGACGAGTTTGCCGAGGCCTTGTGAAGTGTGTGTTGCGACTGGTTCATGACTTTGTTCGACTGCGTTGCTTCCGATAGAGGATATCGTATCGACTGTTTCAGAACCTGCTTCACCGAGATCTTCGTTGACCGTTTTTTCTCCTGCGCTCGGTAACCGATTGGTAGAGAGTTCTTCGAGTGAAATACCTAAAGGCGTATCTTCTTCTACTTGATCTGTAGATATCTGTTTCAGAAGTTCTTCGACTTGGTTGTCGATTACGTCGAGGCCTTGTGTTGCGGCTGGTACGTCTCTGTCATCGATCGCTGAGCGCACGATGGATACTGGGACGAGGAAAGGATCTGTTTCGGACGAGTCGGTGTCGGCGGCTTCTGCATCGGAGATTATCTGGTTTGGTGTGAGGTCTTGCTGGACTCGTTTGATGATTCCTTCAGGCGTGGTTTGTTCGAGGGTGCGGTCGACGAAGAAGTACAGTACAGCGAATGAGGCAGCTGCGAGGCCGAGAGCGACTGAGGTCAAGAGTCTAAGGGTGAACGGGGATACGTGGGTGAATGCGAGTAGGCCGATGATGTCGGCTGCGAGTGAGGCTGCGAAGATTCCGACTGTTTTCTTGTATGCTCTGTCAGTTCTGAACAGGTCGGCTAACCTGGTGGAGTACCTAGATGTGGAGAGTTGGATCCCGAGGATTACAACGGAGAAGACGATGGCGAAGACTGCTGCCTGGATTGATGCCAGTGTTGAGAGGACTTGCTGGCCGTTCCCTGAGAGATTGTAGTTGGTGAGTTCTGCTGCGAGTATTGAGGTCCCAGCGACGACAGCGAAGATAGCTGGGACCGGCCACCGTAACGTTTCTCTCATCTAACAGAGTCAATGACACTACGCTGTCTTCATACAACGGGTTTAGAGAAAGGTAGTTTGACAGAGCTGATGGGTCAGAACAATCATCAACCCGGAAACATACTTTGTGAGCATCATGGACTCTGATGCCGATATCTACGAAGTATTCAGAAGCGACGAAAGCTGCAAAGAGAAGCTGCAGCAACTGGGGAACATCGTCGATAGCGGGACGATCGATCTCCACTTCTATACCAAGATTATCGAGGGGTGCGGGGGTGAGGTCCCTCGGCTGGCATTCAAACGATTGAATGACTTGATCCGGAACCGAGAGATACTGGTGAGGGATCTAGATTCTGCTCTACGAGCTGCCGGGAAATCGGACCCTGACCTTGCACAAGGGTATATGAACAAGTGGCTTGACGAGGAGGAGTACTCGACTGGCTACGTTTCAGGCTACATTCCTCACGTCTACTGGAATCACACGGATCTGCTTCAGCAAGAGCTGCAGAAGTGGTACAGTGATTCACCACTAGTATTTGAGAAAGCTGTAGAACGAACTCTCGAAGCATACTACCGGGTCTGCAGAACAGATGGAGACCTTAATGGTCGGGACAGCGAACTTCTATCGACCCTGAAGGATATCGCAGAGGACGAAGACATTGATCCAGAGCAGGCAGTGAAATCCGTCTCTAAGGACAGCGACTTACTGCGGGCTGATAACATTCTCAAGGACCTTCAGAACCTGCCGTCCAACCTCGATTCATACGGTCTTGGAATTGATTACGACCAAGTCCGGAGTAACGCCGATGACTATCCTTTCCTGATCGGTATTCTGGGCGAGGACTGGATTGATGATCTTCAGTCACAGGGGACACACAGTCTCGCCCGCTTCCTCTCACACGATATCCCCCGGGAAGATGTGTATCGGTTTTTGAGAGCCGACCAGAATCTCGATATCAAGACACGGAACGATCTGGAATCGATCCACTTCTTATCGTACCTGGATCACTGCTGTGAGTCACTCTACGACAACCACGACCCGACAGAATCCCTTGGAGACGACCTTATCAACCGGCAGCAGTACGAGGACACGGTGACCGAGATACAAACATCAAACGCACTTCGACGAGAGTTCGTCGACAGTGACGTGGTTATTGAGGAATCAGTTGCTGGAAGAAAGCCGGATCTGAAAGTCGATCTCGACGACGACACTATCTGGATAGAGGTAACCCATACCCGTCGAACCACAGAAGCACGGCTTAATAGCGTCTTCTCAGCCTCCGGCGGAATAGCTAGCAATGTCCGAAGAAAGGTAACTGAAAAAACCAGAGGTCAGATAACAGATATCAAAGAGGAGGAACCGGACGACTTGACAATGCTCGTGTTGAAGAACGAGTTTTCAGCTATCGACAATCACCATGTCCGGGAGTACGCCGAAGGCGGCCATATCATGGTTCTCGAGGAAGGAGCGGACAATCCGGCGTTGGTGCGTGGTAAACCGGTCGCTGTCCAGGATACGGAGCAGTTCGGAAACAACAACATCGAGGATCTTGATCTCTTGGTCAATTTCGAGCTTTCGGGAGGTCTGAATGCGCCGTATATCGAGGGCCAGGTGTTCTGCTTCAACCCAGATATAGGCGAGAATTTGTTGAAGCGTCTGGGTGAGGCCTTCAATGCTGGAGACCGAGTATTTACTTCAAATCTTACTACCGATGACGAAGAATTAGACGACTGAGAGTAACTAGGACGCCGCTCAACCGTATCTGGGCAGGATGGTCAGGTTGGCAGCGAGTAAGCCGAGCAGGATGATCAGTGCGTCAACCCACCCGGATCTCTCTGAAGTGAATCGGGCCAATCCGAACCGAGAGTACCAGAATTGGATTGGATACTTGGTGAAGAAAATGAAAAAGAGGAAGATCAAGTTGAGAGCAGTAGATCCGAAGACCCAGGCGATCAAGAGCCAGATCAAAGCATAGCCAGCTGCACCTACCGCAAAAAGTTTGAGAAGCGGAGGTGAAGCCTTCGAATCAACACGGTGTTCCAGCCAAGCCAGTTCTGGAGGGATGTTCTCGCTGTTCGAGAAGGCTACAAAGAGACCTGCTTGGTCCAGAAACCAGTCATCAAGGCCTTCAGTCAAGCCGAATAACTCTGCTTCTTCTGCACGTTTCGAGGTATTGTGACTTAGGAGGGCGATGTATAGGCTTGCGTCCTTGGTCATCTTCTCGTGGAAACCGAAGACTCCGAGAACGAACAACGGGATTAGCGGTGAAGCAATTAACACTGGAGAGATCGGCATAGGGAATTGGTCGGTGAGAGCTGCACCCACCTCCAAGAAGATGTGGACCATTGCTACAAGGGTGATTGCTTGGATGAATGGCATCGACCATCGAAGCACCGGCCCAGAAGATGCATGCTGGTTTGAGATCGCCATCTTCCTAAGCAAGGTAAGCCCACTCAGAGAGATCACTAAGGCCTTCAACAGGGTATACCCGAAGTCGTTGACGGGAACACTGAGGACGACTGTGACTACGAGAGCAGTAAATGCGATCTCAAAGTCTACCTGGTCGCCGCGCTCGCTCCCGAAGACAATATCAGGGTCTATTTTTTCATACTGGCTTCCCCGGAGGGACTTTAGGGGTTAGTCAGGTCTTCCTGTTTTTTCAAATAGGAGGCAGATTCCGACGAGAAGTATCATCGTACCTCCGAGGAAGATGTAGGTTCCAGGATATCTACCTACTATAGGCCCGATAATATGGATATTGATGAGACCCCAGACGATGATGGTACCCAGCAATGTGAGGGTGAACGAGTCGGTGAATCCTGGACCCATATCGAGCTGGAGATCTACGTCTTTACCCTCTGCGAGCTCCTCTGCTTTTTCCTGCAGCCGTTCTCGAGGATAGTCGAAGTAGTACCACTGTACGGCTTCAGAGACAAAAACGAGACCACCCAGTACTACGGGGTAGACCCACCAGAGGTCGAATCCCTTGTACAGTGCGTAGATGGTTCCGGCCAGTGTGAGGAGAAGTGCGACTCCTATGTCTGTTAGGGTCATTCGATCGGCTACGCCCCGAGAGATCTCGAGAAGTTCTGGTTCGTCCTCTGGCACTTCTTATAAAGATTGGATTGCTTGCCGTATATTGAATGTTTGGGACAATGGATGCTCGCTCTTGAGAAGTATTTCCAAGCCGCTGGAGGGGTGTACCAATCAAACCCAGAACGTGGCGGCACTCAAACGAACTCGCGATCAGGACCTTGCCGTTCATCCTGTACAGGATATCGAGTACGCGGTCGTCGACGACGAGAAATCCCCACGGGACCGTGTCGCACTCGCCATATAGAGATCGACACCTACGACGCATCGTACTACAAGACGCAACTGGACCGAGCTGTCGAGAGCGTACTGTCTCCCTTTGACTGGAATTAGAACGACATCCGGCGCGAGCTCAATGGCACACGTGTAGTCGATAGCACAGACTGGGCCTGACAAACCCCCTCCCCCCTTTTTCGAGTTGTAAGTCGCGGGGAACAGGCCATCCAAGACGTAGTGTAACGAGAGTTGAGATAACTAAAGTTGGTTTAGAGGTGGTAAGGCGCGATAATACACGGGAGGAGAACTACAAGCGAGATGAAGTCGTTATCTACATCCCAAGACATCAATCGTCTAGCTGAGCTAGACGATATATTCTCTTTATCTCTAGTACGGTTATGGTAAGGTTACGTGTAACATAAACTTTTGCATATCTAGTTGCAAGTTAGAAGATTAGACACTCAGCCTCTCTATCGCGTATATCCGCCACAATCGGCTGTTTTACAGTCCCTCCTGCTGTTCACCCCCTCCCCGGCGTCACGAGTTTACAACTCGAAAAAGGGGGGAGGGGGTGAAACATTCGAGATCACCAAAGCGGCTTCCCCGGCAATCATGTCCGAAACCCGGTATTTCTCTCACTCGTGAACGGATTCTACGAGCGTCGTTCTTTCGCAACAATTCTGGCGCTTACTACTCGAAAACGGGGAGTGTGAGAAACACTGTATCACCCTGGGCATCATTCACAAAATCCGGATTATGTGGATTTTGCTCCGAGACTCATCTCGACTCACTTCTCCTTACAACGTGAGGGTGAGAGCATCGAACCAGGTGTGTTACCACCCCCAACATCTTACAACTCGAAAACGGAGGGTCCGGGTCATCGAGGAAGTTCGACGATAGCGAGATTCGTCGAACCGTTACAACTCGACAACGGAGGGTGATAGATTCCGAAGACGGTATCTGACTCATCCAGAGGATACGTGGCTGTAGTCGTTAGATAGCCTGTTTTCGCCCGGTTACAACTCCACAAGGGTCCATATTTTTATACCCAGAGTTCGAGGGGGTTCATAATGGGACGAGAGGGACGTAGAGCAGGATCGAATAATCCGGAAGGTGAGGAGGATCGTCAATCTTCTGCTGCTGATCCTGAAACTCCTGAATCGACGGATGAGGAGGTGGCGTCTCCTGGCACGTCACAAACGACCTTCGAAAACGGATCAGATCCCGCTGATTCGTCTCAAGAAGCAACTAACGGCGACGGTGGCGGCATCTCAATTCGTGATCGGCTCCAAACCGAGTCGTCCGGTGGGGTCTTCGCGAACAAAGACCTCGTCCGGTCAGATACCATCATCGACGAGGACCGTATCGTCGGTCGTGATGACCAGCTAGGCCGTGTCGTCGACAACCTAAAACCGGTCCTCCAGAATGAAGGTATCCCGGATATGCTTCTGAGTGGTCCTTCTGGAACTGGGAAGTCGCTCATCATTCATGCGGTCTGCAAACAGATCGTCGAACTGTGTGAATCCCAAGGCAAGACCTTCGGGGTCATTTCAATCAACTGCGAGGGGCCGAAGACAGCAGATCGGGCTGTCTATCGGTTAGTCAAAGCTGCTGCCGACGACCTCGGCGTTGATCCTGGTGTTCCCCAAACCGGCGTCTCAACGGATCAGAAGCTCGAGAGACTGTATGAACTCATGCGAGAGTACTACGACGGTGTCATTTTCATCCTCGATGAGATCGATATGCTCGAGGGGCCGTATCAGGAAGCAGAGTACAATTCTCTCATCTACCAGCTTTCACGGGCTCGCAAACTCGCCGATTTTGATGGTCCCATCTCGCTCACGACGATTACGAATTACGCCGACTTCATGAAGGACCTCAACAGCCGCGCACAGAGTTCTTACAATCCTGACGATATCTTCTTCGACGATTACGATGCGACGCAGCTCCGTAGTATTCTCAAACATCGGCGAGACGCCTTCAAGCCAAAATCACTTGCAGATGACGTCGTTCCGCTTGTTGCTGCGTTCGGCTCCCAAACGCACGGGGATGCACGGAAAGCGATTGATCTCCTCAGGTGGGCGGGCGAATTAGCCGAGCGGCGTGGAGCTGACACAGTTACCGAGACTGATGTCCGTGAAGCTCAGGAGAAATACACTGAAAACCGCAAGCTCCGGCATATCAGCGGCATTTCGACTCAAAAGAAACTCTCCATCTACGCTGTGGCGGCCACTGCCCACTACGCAAGAGAACATCCTGAGTGGATCCCTGCTGGACCTGCGTTCAAGACGTATCAATTCATTGCCGATACGATGGATGCGGACCAGTACAGCCGCGAGACGTTCGTAAATCACGTCACAGAGCAGAGTACGTACGGTGTACTGGACTTCGAGCGTCGGGGCAAGGGGCGAGGCAGAGGAGTGCATATGTATTTCTCCCTCTCCGAAGATCCGGAAACAATCATGGAGACGATCCGTGAGGATTCCCGGTTCGAAGATCTAGCTCACGAAGAGGCGACTATCAGAGCGGTTGTCCGCGAACGGCTGAAGCAGTTCCGGAGTAAGAACTGATCTCGCCCGTATTCTCCCCGCACTTACTTCTCGAAAACGGGGGGTGTTCGTATCCCGCGCGATGCGTTACAACTCGAAAATGGGGGATGTCAGTCGTCGGGATATCTCGTTACTACTCGAAAACGGGGGGTGGCTGAGCCAAGAGATTTGACGTGCCGGTCGATGTACTGTGTATTCCCCTTTCCCTCTCCCATTTACAACTCGAAAACGGGGGGTGTGTCCTACGATTTCTTTGTCGTCGGTACTATTGATGATGCGGAGACGGTGAGAAACGACGGAAACGCGGGGGGTGTGGTCCCTTCAAAATCAGCGTCACCCCCTCCACCCACATCCAGTTACGACGGAAACGTGGGGTAGGGGTCCTCCCTCATCGAGTTTTACTCGTCCGGGTTGACCGGACCTATTCACACTGAGGGGTGTTGGGCAAACCGAACTCATTCACACTCTGGGGGGTGTCGCCTGGTACGTCTCTAATGGTACTGAAAAGAACATCAGACTACAGTTCAATCTCGTCTACTCGTCGGGATTCACTGGCCCTTTGTACTTCGACGTCACCGAATCTCCTTCCCGCCACTGCCAGTAGTAGTAGCGGTTGTCGTTGATCTCCTTGATCGTGATCGTCGCCTTCGCTGGCACGTCGTCCGGGAGGTCATCGGGGCGCTCCTCGATGTCGGCGTCGTCCGCCTCTTCCTCCTCGAGACGAGCTTCACGCTCCTTGTATTCGGCCAACGCCTCGGCGTAGCTGGCAACGTCCCGAAGATGCTCCGATGTGGCTTCGTTGAGCGTGTTGACGATCTCCGTGGGGAGGTTCGCCGGTGGGGTCGGGGGTTCGTAGGACATCGGCTACTCTCGTGTTAACCAACACGACCCACGAGTCCATAGTTTTGTTGGTTAAGACGATGGGGCGTTTCTTGCGATTGCTGGCTGTAACACTACTCGAAACTTGTTTATAAAAAAGCTTCCTACTATGTTACACCGTGCTCCGGCGCATCGAACTTGAGGTCCTCGCCACGGTCGACCGCGGCGACACGATCTCCGAGCTCGCGACGAAGCTCGACCACAGCGAGAGCTACCTCTCTCGTGCCGTCGGGGACCTCGTCGAGAAGGGGCTCGTCTACAGGGAGCGCGACGGCCGCCGAAAACGAGTCGTCCCATCGAATGCTCGTGCCGTCGAATGCTACCAAGACCTCGTTCGCCAGCACTCCCACATCGACTTCCCCGAGCTACTGACCGGCAAGGCACTCGAGGTGCTGCACTACCTCGACCAGCCGCGAACGGTCTCCGAGATTGCCGACCGGAGCGACAACTACCGCAACACGGTCAACCGGGTCCTCAAGCGGTTTCGCGACCGGGGTCTCGTCGGGACGGCCGACAGCCGCTACGAGTTCAACGCCGACTTCGACCGCCTCCACGAGTTCGCCCGTGAACTCGCACATCATCTCCATCGCCAGCGCCTCGAAGCCGACGCCCCGAAGGGCACGATTCTCTGGGAGGACTACGACGAATTCCTCGCCCAGACCGAGACGGAGATCGACGCGGAGGGGTTTCACGAAACCGGCCTCGCTCGATTCGCGGCCTTCGACCTCCAGTTCCTGCTCACCGGCCACCGCTACTACGTCTACTCCGAGGATCTCGATGCCGTCTCGCCGGCGGAGCTGTGCTGTCACACACTGTTGATCGACGACGGCAGCCGCCACCGCTCGTACTGTCTCCTCCTACTCAGCCACGTCGACGTCGACGAGGAGGATCTCCGAGAGCAGGGGGCGACGTATGGCCTCGAAGCCGAAATCGACGCCTTGCTGCGATACCTCGAGACGCACGGCGAGGTCGACGACGACCGGCTCCCGGAGTGGGACGAGTTCCAGGAGCTGGCGGCTGACTACGAGGTACGACTATCCTGAGACCGAACATCGTCAGCAGCAGTGCCGTCTGCCAGCGTCAGTTCGGATCGTAGGGATTCGTTGCTGTCTCGAGCCGATAGACATCCTCGACAGCGTCAAAATCGTCGTCAAACGCATACAGGTAGCCAAGCCCCTCGGTTTGCATATACGCCACAATGCAGGCATCGACGAAGGAGAGGGGTTCGTGTTGACGAAAGAGTGCCTTCCCGGTCGCGAGGGCATCGGTGGTGAGGGAGTCGATGTGGAAGCGGGCGTTTTCTTCGATGCGATCGAGGAGATCGACGGCTGCGTCGTGGCCGGCGTGGGTCGTGAGGCCGTTGAGCGTTTCCGCGAGCACGTAGTCGAGGACGACTGCTTCCGGGAGCGTTCCGTCGTCGATGCCGTGGAGCACCGGGAGCGCGGCATCGCGGGATCCATCTCGCCGGTATGCGGCGGCAAAGAGGACTGTCGTATCGATGAGTGCCCGCGGCATTTACTCGACGTCGACGCCCCAGGCGTCGTGCTCGCTCGTGACATCGGTCGGCTCCTCACCAGCGTAGCCGTCGAAGTCGGCGAACGTGCCCGTTTGCTGTTGGATCACTTGGACTCGGATGCTCCCGTCATCCTCGAGCTGCCAGCGGAGCTGATCGCCATCATCGATATTGAGTTCACGCCGAATCCGGGCGGGGATGTTTGCCTGGTTTCCAGACACCTTGCTTTCGGCGTCGATTCTGTCGCTGCTCATACCTCACGGTAGGTGACCGGCCGTGAAAAGTCTAGTGTGCCGCCACACTACCACGCGCTCCAGAAGATATCGTTCTAGTTTGAGGGTGCTGGAAGGCGCCCATCCGGACGTGGAACACGACCCTGTTTTATCTCGTGATCGACGCGACGCAGATGCTTACAGCCGCCTTCGGGTGAGCGCTGCTGCCAGTCAGGGCAGGTACACGACTTGTCGATGACGTCGACTTCGTACCGGTTTCCGGACGCGGACTGAACTTCGTAGCGGCCACCTTTCGAGAGGAGCGAAACGTCCATCGCTTCGGCGACAGCACGCTTCGTTCGGGGCTCGAGATCGTCCTGTGACTTTGGGTTCTCGTCGACGACCAGTCGGTCGCGAACGTCGCCCGTTCGGCCACCGTCGGGAGCGACGGCTTCCGCAGGGCCACTAAGCCGCTCGTGGAGCACTTCCTCCACCGGATGGCCTTCCGGCCAGAGGTAATGGACCTCGCGGCGCTCGCGATGGTCATAGGAGCCGCACGCGGCTGCGCTCCCAGTCCAGACACGCCACGCCCCGAGTGCTGCCATCACGTCGACGATGACTCGCGGAACAGCCTCGTGCTTGTCGGGGTAGAACATCCGAAAGCGAGTACATTCCGCCTGCGGCGGAACCGTCTCCCACCACTCGACGTCGTCGTCCCAGCTCTCGCACATCGCCTTATCCTCCCCGTATCCAACGGTCAGGCCGTCGATCTGCGGTATCTCCACCGATGTCTCGTCAGCCTCGTCTTCGAGCAGCCGAAGGACGGCGTACCGGAGATACTCGTGATTCGGATTGTCTGAAGATTGGGCGACCTGCTCGTGGTGCTCTGCGACTCGCTCTGCCTCGTCGAGAACGGTCGTTAGATATTGGTCGGTCATGGGTCGGTGGAGACGGAAGTGCGCCTCCGCCCCTCGGCGGGCGCTGAAAAACTTAACCAACAAATACCGATCAATCGTATCTTCTGTTGGTTAACCCCTCTCTGCTCGAATGCTGAGCCGGATCGGACTACCGGAGCTAAGAATAGTATATCTGTATAGCGATAACGTCATAGGGAATACGGGGGACAAGACTAATACCGTTAGATGCGATACCGATAACTAACGATGATGGAGTACGTCGACGAGACCGCGGCGAAGATCATGGTCGCGGCCCGGCCGGGTGACTCGATCCGGCGAATCGCCCAGAAGATCGACGGCTCCTACTCGTGGGTCTACGACTGGATCGAGCGGTTGGAGGACGCCGGCTTCATCCGACGTGAGGATGGCGTCTACATCGAGAAGTACGCTGTCAGGGATCGCTACTACGATCTCGTCGCGGCCATTTCTCGCGCTGTTCCCCCCTCGATCGACGACGGCTACGTCATTCCGCACTTCGCCGGGATGCCCTTTGCGTACACGAAAATCGACGGCGTCTACGTCTGGACCCACGGCGGCTATCAGATCGCCCGCGGCCACGACGACTACCCGATCTTCATCAAAGTCGCCGACCAGGACGTCGAACGGTGGACGGCGTTCTTCGACGAGTTCGGGATTCCGAGCCGGATCGAAGAGCGGCCGGACGCGACCGACTACGATGCGACTGTCTCGTACGTGTTGTTCCCGACGAGTGGGGAGATCACTCGCGAGTGGGTCGACGGCAATCCGGTCATTCCGTTGGATGAGACAATCGAGCACATGTTGGAGTACCGGGTGAACTACGAACCGGCGTTGGAGATGATCGCCGACGAGTACGACCGCGATATCGACGCGTCCCACGAGGATCCGCGTTTGAACGTATGAGTCTCGGTGAACGCGAAGACGAGCTGCTGGATACGCTGGAGGCCGTTATTGACGCTGACCTGCCATACGTCCTCGTCGGTGGGTGGGCGATTGCGGCGTTCAATCAGCGCTTCACCACGGACGTCGACGTCGTCATTCCGGCCCAAGCGGTCGACGACTACACGGACCTTCTCACCGACCGCGGCTACGAGAAAACGGCCGATGTCGAGCGAAACGAACTCTACGAGGGCCGGACTATCCGGTTTACGAAAGATATCGGGAATCCGGTTCAGTTCGACGCGATGGTGGACGCGCTGGGCTGTCGCCAGACGGAAGCTGAATGGTCGTATCGCTATCTGGCCCAGCACTCTGTCACCGAGGAACTGCGAACCGGGCGCCCGGTAACAGCCAGGATTCCGGAACGGGAGTTGCTGTTTGCAGTAAAACTTCACAGTGGCCGCAAGGCGGACTCCCGGGATCTGGTGGTGCTGGCTGCTGGCGCGGATTTCGACCGGATCGCGACCCATCTGCATCGCGGGAAATCCAAGAAGCTCGCTGGTCGCATCGAGACTGTCCTCGACCGACTCACGTCGGAGGATTTCGCGGACGCATTCAAAGGGGTCTTCGAACAGCAGACGGTTCCCGAACAGGATATCGATGCTGTCGTTGAGTTCCTTCGTGACCAGCAGCGCCGAATCGATTCTGAACTATAGCATCGACTGTCGGTGGGCTATGTCTTGGGACCGATCGAAACACGCAGGGTCGGACGTCGAACGAATTAACCAATAGAGTGGGATAGTACCCCCAGATGTTGGTTAACAGCCGGGGAAGGCGTGTTCAGCCCTCTACAACTGTGTCGATGATCTCCTGAGCGGTCGAACTGATCCGCCCGAGACGCTCCTGAATGCTCTCCGCATCGTCGTCCTGCCACGCGGCAAGATAGAACGCTGATCCGCTCGTATCCAGGTTGAAATACCGCCCGACGATGTACGCAACGGCTTCCGCTTCGACCTCGCGTTTTGCGCGCACGGGCTCGTCGTCGCCCTCGAAATGGAGCAGCGCGTGGGCATACTCGTGAATCAGCGTCACCGCGAGATCGGCTTGATTCGAGCGGGCTTTCGCTTCGACGACAGGTTGGCATTCGTGGAGGTTCCGGTGTTTGCAGACGCCTTTCGCGTCGCCATGCTCCCACTCAGCAGCGTCGACGACACGGACGTCGATATCGAGCGTAGTTGCTGCATTGAGGAGTGCTGGTACCAGGTCGTCGGCGTTACCAGTGGCCTCGGTTTCCAACTCGGGGAGCGGTTCGCCCTCGGTTTGAGACACATCGAAGACTGCCGTTGGTTTGAATCCAACCAGTCCTTTGGACCACTCCTCGGGCGGCGTCTCGTCATAGTCACAGTCGCTTTGCTCGTGGTAACTCGGTGAGTTCTCGCACTCAGGGCACTGCTTCGTAATAATGGGTGCCCAGATCCAGATCGCCTGTTCGCCCTCTTGGACGTGCCGGTCGAACTCCGACCGCCACGTATTGTAGCCCGCTACGCGGGTTGCCTCGGGACACTGGAGCTTGATCAAGAGGGTGTTGCGATGGGAGTAGTCGTGGAACCGGGACTGGACATCGAGCCACTCCTGGAACTGTTGGCTGGCTTTTGCCTCGTCGACGTCTGCGACGAGCTCGTCGATCCAGTCTTCGATGGTACTGTGCATCTCGTCGTGTCGGGTGTCGGTCTCCTCGAACGAGATCCCCGACTCACTGGCTGTCATCATGGATTGCATCACATCGAGTACGACGACGTCTCCGAGAAGTCAGGACGCGCCGCACCCCTCGGGGGCGCACAATAAACATCGGCGCGACTTCGGGGGTTTAGATCGGGGCTGCTATCGGAGGCTGGGATTAACAACCAGTGCGACACAATCACCGGGAGGATGGGTCTCGTCGAAACGCTCCGCGGGGTCGTTGGTACTCGCACGTCCGTGACATCCACCCTGTATGAGTGCCGACACTGCGGAACGACCCTTTCCGAGGACGCTGAAACGTGTCCGACCTGTGGTGGAGATGACGTTGCATGCTACCGGTTCTAAGTAACCGTCCTCCTATCTGCACAGGTTGCGGTCAGACTCGTTTCTGTTCGAGATAGTCCCCGGTCAAACACCCCGCAGTGTGAATGTGGGATCGGTTATCGAAGCGCTGTCTTCTCGTCAGCGAAGCCGACCGTGACGAGATACTCGAGGAACGCGTCGAACTGGTCGACATCGCTCGGCGTGTCCGCCGCGAGGTGTCGTGCCCACTCGATGGCCCACTGGAACGCAGGATCGGTTCCGCCCTTGCCATGTATATACCACCAGCGGGCGGCCTTCAGGACGACGAGCGGATTCGTCGGCGGCTGCTCGCTCGCGAGTCCACGAGTGATCGACCGGATCTCCTCGGGTACCTCAGCGGGATCGACCTCGCCTGATTGGGTGTTCGATACGTCGACTGGAATGTCGTCAATCGAGACGTCGTTCGGACGCTGTTGTTGACTCACGGAAAATCACCATCTCTGAGGACTCTCTGGATCGAGCCCTCGCTCTCTCTGGAGGGCGCGAAAAACAGCTCGCTGCGTCACGCCGGCGGGAGGTAGACGCTCTGCTCGCCGGCGACTTCCTCAAGGTTATTTCGATGGCGGTGGGCGAAGTAGCAGTCGTAGCTGCAGTAGCCACAGAGAGCCCCAGTATCGTATTCGGCAACGAATGGACCGCGCTGAGTCATCCAGACGTTGGCTTCGCATTCGGTACACGCAGCACCATCTAGATCCCCCGGCGATGGCCCCTCATACTCGATCTCGAAGGAGTCGTCCTGTGGTGTCGATTCGGGCCAAACACCTTGGGCCTGCCAGAATTCCTTGAGACGGGCGAGACTGTGGCGGACCGTCTTGCGAACCGTGACGTGGTCAGTGTCGCGACCGCTGTCGTCCCACCCGTCAGCCGTCCAGAACTCTCCGAACTGCGCCCCGCGATGCAGGCCGTTCCAGTCGAGACCGGCAATGTCGGCCGGTGGATCGTCCGTGAGCGTCGGTCGGGTCAGTTGCTCGATGACGTCGGGATCAGCCGAGGTCCGTGACTGTACATGCGAGCGTGGGTCGATGATTCCACTCATAGGTTGGTTCGCGGGAGCCTCGTTCGCTCACCCCCGCACCCCTCTCGGGGGTTCAAAAAACAGGACGGGCTGTGTTCGACAACGTATTTGACAGTTGCAACGCACTGTCCAGGTATATCGGGATGGCTGTACTGGACGATCTCTCGGGGTTCGAGTTCGAGGACGTGATGGAGGACGTGTTCCGCAACCTCGGCTACGAGAACGTCCGCCAGGCCGAGAAGACGGCCGACGAGGGCCGCGACGTCCTGATGGAGGATGTCGTCGACGGCACGCGGCGTGCGATCATCGTCGAGTGCAAGCACACGGGGACGGTCGGGCGGCCGGTCGTCCAGAAGCTCCATTCGGCGATCGCGACGTTCGACTTCGACGGCCCCAAACGCGGCATGGTCGTCACGACCGGCCGGTTCACGAACCCTGCTCAAGAGTACGCCCAGCGCCTCCAGCAAAATGACGACCCCCATCCAATCGAGTTGCTTGATGGCGAGGACCTCCGGGAGATCGCCGACGAGATCGGTCTCGACCTCTACAACGGGCGCATCGAGATTCTCTGCGACGATACCCTACGCCCGTACGACCCGGCCGTCGACGTCGACGCGCCCGTCGCGGAGGCGTTCCGCGACATCGAGAACATCGAGGCCGCCGACCTCCCAGAACCGCATTCGTCGGTGACGTTCCGCCCGGTGGTCGCGGTTATCGCGGACACGAACGCCGTCTTCGAGACGTCGGTAGGCGTCATTCACCGGGTCAACGACCGGACGCGATTCGTTGCCCACGCCGAACGCGGGCAGCCGCAGGTCGTCGACGAGGACGTCGCAACGATGGTCACCGAGAACCTCCACGCGACGGTCGACCTCGATACCGAGCAGTTCGCGGAGGTGTTCGACGACGTCGAGGAGCGCCGGTTCGGGCAGACCCAAACGGAGTACAAGGAGTGGGCCGTCGAGCGGCTCCAGCAGCACCACACGACGACGGTCACCTACACCGGTGACAACAACGTCACGTACAACAAGACTTGCGAGCCGAACCGCTCGGACATCTCCGTGCAGTCGATCGAGCCCGTATACCTCCCCGAGGTTCGGCACACGACCGACCTCCAGGAGTACACCTATCCCTACGAGTACTACGCGGCAGGCCCGTCACGAGTGACAGCGGAGGACGGCATCCACCGCTGCGTCCATTGTGACACGAGCGGCGGCGACGAGACGTACACCTACTGTCCGAACTGCGGGGCCATCGCCTGCTCCAGCCACACCAAAACGGAGCGGCTGGAAGGCGAACCGGTCTGTACGGGCTGCGCGGTGACGGAACGGTTCGCATTGAAGACGAAGTACTTCTACGACGAGGAGAATCTCGAGGCTTTCCGCGAGGAGTACGCCGCGATGCCGATCCACGAGAAGGTGATGGAGAACAAGTTGCTCGCTGGAGGGTGTGTGGTCGCGACGCTGCTGCTCGTCGTCGGCCTGCTCGCCATCGGTGGCATCATTTAGATTTGCAGCAGTGCTTCGCTAAGCCAAATGAGAAACCTCCGAAGGTTCCTCGGCGTCGTCGAACTCACCACGTTCGACCGGCTCCCAGTCCTCATCTGGCTTCGGACTCCACCAGTCGACCTCATAGTCGGCTGGGGCACCGAGGATCTTCACCCGCGCCGACCCATCGGGTAGGTCGCGACGGAGCTTCTCGTCGACGTGGAGGTTCCACGTTGAGTGGGTGTCGAAGCAGGCGAGGACGGCCTCCTCGTAGCCGCGTGTCTCTCGGGATTCTTGGAGTTCGACCTGCGTGTTGCAGTTCTTGCAGAACACACCTTCGAACGGAATGTGACTGAATACCTGGTGCCCGCAGACGGGACACCAGAGGAACTCGAACAGTGCTTCGCTGTGGCGGTCGATAACTTCCAGACTCATCTGTGGATCTGGCCCGATTGAGACGGGCCACCCATTCCGGCCCAAAATAAACATCACCGCAGAAACGTTCCCATCAATCAGCGCTCGGCGCCGTACACGATTCTCGAGGATGCTTCGTACCCACAGCTCCGACACTCAAACCAGCGCTGAACCTTCGCGCAGTCAGCCGTTTTCCCACCGATTGCCACGTCGCTGTTCGGACACTCGGGACAACTCAGTTCGGGCGCTGGCCGTTCCTGGAGCTCATCACGGAACGATTTCGCGTCTTTCGTCTCGTACCCCCGCGACCACACTGGGTAGCCGTCGACGAGGATTGTGCCACGCCACTTGTAGCGGTACGAGTCCGGTGCTCGGTGTAGGACAGCGCGAGCGCCGGTCTCGGTATTCCGGTATGCGAGTGTGGGCGTGCGGCTCTCGCGCTTCCAATTTGTGATTCGAGCCATCTGTTAGAAGTGGACGTCGGCGGGCACGATCCAGAGCTCCTCGCTCTCTTCCAGCACTCGATCCAGCTGCTCACGGTGACGGATACCGTTCGCATATTCGTTGTACAGGAAGATCGTTGGCCCGTCGTAGGCGCCGACCTGGTGGAACGCGTGCCGAGCGAGATCTTCGTCGCGCATAATCTCCTCGTCGGAGAGTTCGTCAAGTGCTTCTCTCACCCGTTCGAGATTCCGCTCGAACTCCTCTTTCGTCGCCTCCCAGCCACGCTCAAGCAGGTCTTGGCCGTCATCGGAGTCGACGGGGGCTGCAGTCGGCAACTCACCCCATCGCGCCTTCCCCGCAACGGACGTGTCCTCCTCATCGAAAGTCACGTGGTAGTCGAAGACGGCGCCGGCATGTGGGTCCGCGCCGACCAGGCGGTCGAATACCGTCTTTCCGGTGGCCAGTGCGTCGTCGTGGGTCGATTCTTCTACCAGAGCGTAAATCACCATGTGCATCTCGAACACCTCGAAGCGCCGACGCACCGGGAATGATTGCTCGCTCACTCCTGCTGCGCCGGCACCCATCGCCGGCGCTCGAAAAACCTGATCTAGCGGTCGAGTCTTAGGACTCGTTCGCTCGGTCGACTGTGATGGTCAGATCGCCCGACGCGTAGTCGGCCTCGAAGTCGACGGTGAACGCATCCGAGTCGTACGCGGCGTGGTAGGCACGGTGTCGTTCGAGTGATCCCGTCGCCTTGAAGTGGAAGAACGCAGCTGCAGTGTAGGGCTTGCTCTGGGTTTCGACCTGCGTCTCAACTGACGCCGGAAGTGCGATCTGTGGCGTGTCCGTGTCAATACTCGCAGCGAACTTCTTCGCTTCCTCGACGGTCGCCTGCGAATGTGCGGGCGTCTCGCCGGTTAGCACGTTTACCGGTGTTTCCGTGTCGTCGGTGAACAGGACATCGTGGAAGGTGCGCGTCCCGAGGACTGCGTCGGGGTCTAACTCGCAATCGTGGAATGGGTCGTCGTCTGGTTTCTCGGACATTAAATCACGAGCCTACGGCGGGGCTCACCCATTCTAGCCCCTGAAAAACACCATTTGCTGAGAATACCAGAAAACGATTCACATTGACTGTGTTCGGATTCCCGAACCGATCAATACAGGGGTGCGGGTTAGCTCCTGAGGGGCCGTCCCTTCTCGAAGTCGGGGCCTTTCTTTACAACGTTGTTCTCCCTACCTAATTTGACCAACCCCTCTTCCACTAATTCTTCCAAGGGCCTGTGACTCAGTTCAAGTCGGAGCTTTGCAACGGCTTCACTGGCAGAGGGGATATCGTCACGCGGTCTCTCCGAAGACCGAACTTGGTCACCCATTAAGAAATGTACGTCCCCTTCACGGATGAGTTTCATAGTTTTTCACGCAGACTATGTGTTTGAACAAGTGGGTGACACCCTCCACCCCTCGCCCAGTATTCGCACATTTGAATCTGGTGCACCTTTCTCAGACTGAACACAGCACTATGTGTAGAGATGTATGGTACCACTTCGGGGCTAGAGCAAATTGGCCTACGACTTGCGAAGACTCGCCTTCTCGAAGGGTGATTCCCCGGTCGGAATGAGCAGCTCCTGTCGATCCCCGACCCGCTCAGCGAGCTTCTGTTTCAGATACTGTCTCGCCGTCGACGGCGTGAGGACTCCCTTGTCGAGCATGTCGCCGACGACGTCTTTGAGGGCCGCGAACTGGCCCTGCAGGTGGCCGTCGCCGACCGGCTCGCCGTCGTACCAGCGCACCGTCGCGAGCGCGCCGTTCCCGACGGTCTCTCCCTGTTCGACCGTCTCCGAGTCGTACTTCAGGCCGAACCACAGCGTCCGATAGGCGGTCACCTCGAACGTCGTCGACACCACGAAGAACGCCTCGTGGTGGAGGTAGTCGAGGTGGTCAGCAACGATCTCGTCGAGGGTGAGCCCGGTGGCGCGGGGCTTCGGCTCGACGACCGACGACGGACGATCCTCGCCGGTGAGGTAGCCGTCGACCGCATCTGCCTCAAGGCCATCGGCCAGTTCAGCCAGCAGCTGTTTCGCCCACTTGGAGTCGGTGTCGTCGCCACCGAACGGCGACTCAGCCGAGATTCGGTGCTTGAGCTTCAGGTTCGCTGCGCCCCAATGACTGTAGTGGAGCGTGTACTGTCCGTCCGTGCGTTCGTACGCAACGAGTGCGCGGTGTCCCATCGAGCAATCACCTCACGGGGCGACCGCGACTGGATCGCCCCGCACCCCTCCCGGGGGACGAACAACTCTACTCGTCGATCGGGTCGGGGGAACTGAGGTCCGCGTGGAGGACTTCGCCATCGCGAACGACGTACCGCTTCGCCAGCACGGGAAACCGGCACTTGGTAAATCCGGCTGTCTGGATGTCGAATTCTTCGTCCGGTTCGAGATACTCCGCGAGCGACTGGAGGAACTCGTGGGTGACGATGCCACCGTCGTAGTCAGGAAGACCGTTCTCACGGGCCTCGTACACTTCGAAGCTGTCGTAGCCCCAGATGATCAGTTCGCCGTCGTCGTCCACCTCCCAGTTGAGCGTCCCGAAGCAGTGGTTCTCACAGAGCTCGCGGACTGCCTGTGAGTCTGTTACGAGCGCGCCGGTCGATGTCGTTGCGGCTTGGAGTGTTGCCATGGGTTGTTCTCGGGAGCGGTCTCGCGCCCCCGCACCCCTTCAGGGGGCGAACAACCGCTCACGCTGTGTCAGCCACAGGACGCCGCATTGCCGATGCGTCGTGCGGTCAGGCCTCTCCGTTGGTGTCGTCGTCTGCCGTCGCATCCGGCCGGGTGAGGAGTTCTGCCTGCTCCAGAAGCGTCGTTGCTGTGCTGATCCGCTCTCGGTCGGCGGGCTCCAATTGCTCGCCGTCGATACTGGTGAGATTGTTGAGCGCGCGGTGCAGCCGGTAGCCGGGTGTGTCTCGTGGGTCCATATGTGCGCCTCCGCCGATTCTCGGCGCCGAAAAACACCGGCGGGCAGTCAGCAGGTGTGGTATCGTCTGGTGGTCGCGAGCTGGCTTCTGTTAACCAACAACTCCGAGCCGACACCAGAATTGTTGGTTAATTTGACGTCGTCTTTACTGACCGGCTTCGGGTTCGGGCCCGTAGCGTGGCGTGCCGCACCGCTGACAGCCCCACATTGGCTGCCCGGTCCATTCGTCATCGGGGGCAGCCTCGAAATCGCGAAATCGATGCTTAGTCTCCCGATCACACTCCCGACACTCGAGGTGAGTTCTGTTTGGGTGCTCGCGTTGTGGCTGTTCGGTATCGGTCTTGCCAACGGATTCCTGGAGCGCAATCGCCGGCACCAGCCAGAGGTCGTCGTCTGCGTCCTCACGTAGGCTTGCAAGACGCTCTTCGGAGTGAACCCCACTCCCGGTTTCCTCGTAGAGGACCGTCGTGTGCTCGCCGTCGTGACAGGACTGCGTCGTCTCTGTCCACGCCGTCCGCTCACGAGCAGCCGCGAGCAGCTGATTACCACATTCAGACGTGACCTGTGTCGCCGAGGGGAGCGAGGGCCACTGATCGACAAGCTGTGGGGCCGGTTCCTCGTCGAGATCATAGATTAGCTTGCAGTCATCGACTACTGGGTCATCATCTGCCCTCGCGAGGAGGGTGGCCGCAGCAGATCCCTTCCCGACGGCGCCGTAGAACGTCGACGCCTCGACGAGCAGCTGGATAACGTGGAGGAGAGTCGTTTCGGCAGTCGATGTGTCCTGATCGTCGGCTGCTTCGAGATGGTTCGTGAGACAGAATCGGCACTTCGACTGGCCAGCGGGGATTGACGCTCCACAGGAAGCGCACTCGGTCTCATCTGCTGTCGGGCCATCTGGATAGTCCGTGTCGACGCCACCAGAGCGTTGCCGCCGGGGCTCGCCACTACTACTGGCGAGTTGATCGTCGGGAACGTGGGTCGCTTCGCCGAGCGGTCGGAGGGCTTCGTAGTCGGCGTACTGGTCGGTCATAGAGTGATCTGGCCGTATCATGCTTCGTCTTCGGATTTAAACAATGGCTCTCACATCAATCAGCCTACAGACATACAAACGAAAATCAGCAGTGTGGGCGTTAGACAGCCAGTTCGTCCAGCGCATCGCGGTGGGTCCGCACGGTGACTACCGAGACGTTCGCAACGTCAGCGACGTCCGACTGGGTGAGCCACCGTCCGTCTTCGCGTCCGGCCTTGTACAGACAGGCTGCGGCGAACCCGGACGGCCGAACTCCCGTGGTTGCCCCGGTTGATTCCGATGCTTCTGCCAGCTGCCGAGCCCGCTGCCGGATTTGATCGGAGACGTCGAGCTCCGAGGCCAACTGCGGAACGAACGCACTGGGCGTCACCGGCTGGGCCGGCAGGCCAAGTTCCGTATTCAGCGTCGTGTATGCGTTCGTCACCCGCGATTGCTCGACGCGCGCCGACTCGGTGATGTCGTCGAGCGTTCGCGGCCGCCCGTTACACCGACACGCGCCGTAGACACTCGCGGCGGCCATCGCCTCGATCGACCGGCCCTGCAGGAGGTCCTCGTTCTGAGCGCTACGGAATAGTTGGCAGGCCTGGTCACGGGTCGTCTCAGATAGTTCGAGCGCACTACTGATCCGGCGGACTTCACTAAGCCCGTGTGCGAGGTTGCGTTCAGCTTTCGACTGAAACCGCCCACGGGTCTGTTCACGCCGCATCCGAGCGAGCCGCCGTCGCTTCTGTCCTGAGAGTTCGTTCCCGTTCGCATCGGTCCCGCGGCCGATCTCCGTCGATAACCCTCGATCGTGTCGTGCCGCCGTCAACGGAGCACCCGTGCGCTCCCGTTCGTCTACGTCGAACCCTCGCCACTCTGGCCCGTGGTCGATCCGCTGCTCGTCGATGACCAGGCCACAATCCTCGCAGATGGTTTCGACTGCGTTGGTGGTGACCCGGCCGTCGCACTCGGGACACTGGTTCGCACTCGATTCCGTTCGGACGTCTTCGTCAAAGCCAGTTTCGTAGATGTCTCTGGTTGCCATGGTTCTCACCGTGTTCAGGGAACTTGCCAGTACGGCAAGCCCCTCACCTATCGAGGGGTCAATAAACGCTACGCGGTGTCGCACTCAATACTTCCTTAGAATTTCTTATCGCGACCGTCGTTGAATCCTTCCGAATCTAAGTACTGTCGTTCCTCGTCAGTGGTCGTGGCTTCTTCGTAGATTTCGTCCTCGCGTCGCCATTTCAGCCATCGGTACCACAGTCCGCTTAGTTTCGCTTCTGACTTCAGGTCATGCCGCTTGACGGCGAGTTCTTCAAATCTGTCTCGAAGCCATTCCTTGTCCCGATTTCCGTCCTTCAAATCGAGCTCGATGAAATCTTTAATCTCGTCGTGAAGCTCTTGGTAACTCCGACCCATGTCGTGGAGCTTTTCTGCGCGCTGCCCCGGCTTCCGGTTTGCTTTTGCGAGTGAAATAGTGCCTACGAGGAGGGAGAGCGAAACCATGCTCCAGAGTGGGATGGTTCGCCAGGCTAATCCATAGGTGAGGATTGCGCCCATGATCGCGGTGAGGACTGCTGAACCGACGTCGATCCAGCCCCAAAAACTGGCGGCTGTATAGAATCGTTTGAAGTTCCAGAGGTTGCTATTCTGTTCCTCTAATGCCCGATTGTAGATCCGGTTACGGAAATCGAGATCAACGTCATCGTCATCCATCCAGCATCACCTTCGTTGTTGTCTAGCTGAAGTCGTCTCCGTGGACGTCTTGCAGCTTTTCTTTCGCCTCCTCGGTCTTTCCTTCTTCTTGAAGCTGCTTCGCCTCTTCTAGTTTCTTCTTGGCCGACTTCGCTTTTTTCGCGGCTTCTCGACGCTCGCTACGGCTCATTCCCTGGTCGACCCGTTCATCATAGACGGGCTCCTTTGTCTGGCTCTTGACCCGGTTGGGCAGGGTCTGGACAAATTCACGGGTCATTTCCTGGTAGGTGTCCGGGACCGGTTCACCGCGGCGGGCCTTCTCCTCGAAGTAATTGTAGACCATCGTCTCCATGTGGAATGAGCGCACGGGGACGTTGGTGGTCTCGGCCCATTTTTTCATTGTTCGGGTTAGCCCGGAGACTTTCCCATTGTGTGCTTGGTCCCGAGCATCGAACATCTGCTTGTACTTGCGGGGATTGGTGCCCTGCCACGACTGCCCGCCATGCGTATCCGGAATGGCATAACCATCGCTTGCGTCGGTGAACAGGCCGAACATCCCCCGTGGATGGTCCGCATGGGGCACCTCACTATAGTGAAAGGCCGGTGCGATCTCGATGGTCGAATCATGGTACTTGACCTGGACGACGTTCTGATCGACCTTCACCTCGGTCTGTGAGAACCGGGGGTCGTTCTCGATACGCCGCTTGATAGCATTCAGACAGTTGCGTGGTCCATTTTCCTGTTCGATCCATTGCCGGTGTTCGTCAGCATCGAGAACGATCATCACGTCAGCGTCCGAATCCTCGCTCAAGGGAGCCGTCATTGTGCCCCGCGTGTAGGACCCGATTAGTTGGCTGTCCTCTATCTCCATGTCCTCGCTCAGAATATCGACGAGCACGTCGCGCCGATCAGAGATCGTCTCTGTCTGACGGTCAGTGATCTCGGTTTCCTCGACGTGATCCTCGTAACAATCCTCGACTTCGTCCTTCTCCGGTTCCTCTTTGGACTCCGGTTCGGGATCGCCGGAAATGGCGTCATGGAGTGCTTGGCCAGCTCCGCCGGTGTCTCCAGGTTCGCGGCCGCTATGTGAGTACGTCTGTCCGGTGGAATTGTAGCCGCCCCCCATTTATGCCGTCACCTCCTCACTGCTCGACCAGGCCATAATCGGCATCTGTCCACGTCCGAGCGCACCATTGATGTTGGCCTCCATCTGTGTGTAGCGTTCCTGTGATTGTTTGTAGGGAATGTCGCGGAGCTGGACTTCGTCAATCCAGCGTTGGCCTGCAGCGGCCACGATCTGTGGTGGAAGCTGTTCCAGTCGATGCGTGGCTTGCAGGCCGATAAGCATCACTTGAAGATCGGGTGCTTCGGAGACGACGGTTCGCAGATCCTCTTGGAGCTGGTAGAACCCGATGTTCGCCGTAAAGTACTGCGTACCGTAGAACACGCAATATCGGGCCCCGAGATACTGAAAGACCTGGTAGCAGAGCCGGCGCTCATGCGGCGTCTCACCTTTCAGCAGAGGAATGATCCGGGTTTTAGCGCCGTAGAGATTGCTGGCCATCCAGATCGTTCCTTTGAGGCATTGGAGCACGTGCTTTCGCCGAAGCAGCGGGTCGTTCTCCTTGTAAACGGGGTAGTCGCACGGGATGTGAAAGTCCGGTTGGAATTGCTGGATCAACGCGAGTTCGTCGTCCCATCCGAGGTCGGAGAGCAGGCGGTCGTTGATCGTCGTGGTCGTAATGACAGTGACACGCTCTCCGAAATAGGACTCAGCTGTTTCTCCCTTGTTGACTAACGTTTTTACAGCGGTTATCCGAAGCAGCACTGTCAACTGGCGGGGGTGGTCATTGTGGAAGCGATCGTGGGCTTCCTGTCGTTCGATGAGTAAGACAGGCCCAGTTGGTGCTTCGTCTGTCGATGCGATGTTGAATCCCTGGTGATTTTCAGTGGGGATCTGGTGTTGTGTCATTGGTTAGATCACTCTCCGAGGAGCGTCGTCTGATAATGCGGGTCGATGAACCGAGAGAGGACGTTGTCCGCAACGTACTGTAACGCCTCTACCTGTTCCCGCATGGTCAGCGATTGTTCATACAGGATAACGATGCCGCGTTTATCGAACCCGACCGTGATTTCAGTACCCTCGTTTGGCAGCTTTACCTTGACCTTGGAGACGGGTTCGCCTTCGTACCGGTCCCAGAAGTCCGTGGCTTTCAGGCTGCGCCGGTCTCGGCCTGAGATTTGCTCTGGCTCTGAGGTCTGCGTCGGGTTGAGGTCTGCTTTGACAATGTCCGGCGCCTGTTCGATGATCTGCTGGAGCGTGCTTTCTTCGAAGTTGAGGGTTTCGAGGGAGTAGCCGGGGACGAAATTGGTCTCAAGGAACTCTTGGAGTTCGTTTTCGACTTCCTTGTTGCAGTTACCGATGGCAACGAAGTCACCGCCTAGGAACACAACGGGGTGTTTCTCTAGGATCTTCGTTTCGTGTTCACCACCTAGCGTTTCGTATTCAAACTCTCGTTCAATCGCGTACTCGAACCAGAAGACGTCAGTCGCTACGCTGTCTAACGTCTCTGGAAGTGTTCCCCGGCCTAAGTCCGCGTTTGATTCTCGGGCTGAGAGCTGTGCAACTCGATCCTCGACGTCGTCCGTATCGAGATCGTCGTGGGGTGTTGGTATCAATTTGTAACTAGGCATGGAATTCGCCCTCCTGCGCAATGCGGCGCTGCACTAAGGGTTTCACTGGGGCAGCCACCCGGTAAAACACGGACCGACCAGACTTCTCTTTCTCTAACAACGAATCATCGAAGAGATTCTGGAGATGGTACGAGATTGTGGACTTGTCCCGATCTAGGAGTTCGACCAATTCCGAAGGTCGACGTCCCTGCGGATGCCGGGCCAACAGCACATGTTTGAGGATTAGCACCTGTTTTTCCGATAACTCGTAGATACGTTCCGCTGCACCGTCTAGGTGGAGCGTCCGTGCAGCTGCATCAACTGCACCAACGTCACTAAGCTCCAGGTCGTTGAGAAAGGTCTCTTTTAGTGTTTCACGGAGGAGTTGATGGAACAGGCCGGGAATACCAGAACTGCACTCGTAGATACGCTGGTACAGATCTGTGGATACTTCGATTGGGGCTGTACTGAACGCCTGCATCGTCGCATCCAATGCCGCGATCGTGGTCGATTCATCTAGCGGTGAAAGCTCCACCACCTGTGAGACCGTGAGCGTGTCGTTGATCTCGTCTTTCACCATATTCCATCGTTCAGGCGTCCATGTCGTCACGACGAACACATCTGCAATGCGGCTACTAATCGTTCCCAGCGAATGCTCAATCCGCTTATCCTCCTCGCAATCATCTAATAGGATGATGGCCTTCTCCAAGTCGCTGAGTTCAGCAAGAACACCGTCCCAATATGGTTCGCTCTCCTCTGTATCCTCCTTGAATTGGGCCGCGGAATACTCTCGGGACGGTAATCCGGTTTCTAGCTGGTCCAGCATATGCTGGATAGTCGCAAGAAGCTGGGTTTTCCCGATACCGGTTACTCCGACAATAGGGATATGATGAGGTCCCTCTCGTCGAGAGAAAAACCCGAGGAACTCAGCGATCTCCTCAAGCTGAGCGTCGTGGTTGGGTGCGTTTTCCGGTTGCTCCCGGAAATACTGTGACACGAACCCTTCTGTCACACGGTCGGGGCGGATATCTTGGTCCTGTAGCCAGGCCTCGTAGTTGCTGATATCGCCCTGTTGCCCGCGTGCAAATGCTTCTTCGAATCGATGCTGCTTATCGGAATCAACCATGGATTTCGTACAGTACCCCTTCTATTCAAACTGTCGTACTCTCCCCAAAGTAATAAAACACTAGGGTCAGTAACACGTCTAATCACAGCTCATTCCGCAAACACACCACATCACAGACCCAATTTCGCACGGCAGGGGCGATTCACCCCACGGTTGTGGCTGCGCGCGCAGCGACCGCAGGGAGCGAGCACGGAGCGGAGGGTGGGGCGGCGGGGTCAGGGCCGGTCCGGCACACAGCAAAAAAAGAAGGCTGGGCTAACTGGCTATTTTTCCCACCACCGACCGCGCTCTGGGAATTCGATCCTCGACCAGCCCGTGATCGCGAGACTGCACCGGCCCTGGTACCAGTTCTTCTTGACCGCTCTGAATCTGACCGTCTGCCCCTCTCGAACCACCGTTTTCCCGCTCTTCTCCCAGACCGTGAATTTCGTGCGCCCGCTCTCGTCTTCGATGAGCCCGACTTGTTGAATTGAGTTGTCACTTGGAGCCCAGAGCTCAGTGATTTCACCCTGGACCGTCACTTCCCCGACGGGCACGTCCGGCACATCCGCGATGGGCACGATTGCACCGGGGACCGCCTTCTGCTCCTCCAACGTCTCCAGCACCGCCTTCGTCACGTCCTCTCCGCGCTGCACCTTCTCGGCCAACTGCTTCGCGACGACTGCTCTCGACCAGCCGCCCTGCACTTCGTCGCAGATCCGCATCGCCTGCTTGTTCACCGCTGCGAGTTCGTCTTGCGTCAGTTTCTCCCGTGGATCCGTGCGCTCCACCGGTTCGGGCTCATCCAGGCCACACTGCTCGACGACGACCTCCCGCGTCCGCTTCGCGCGTCCCTCCTGTTGACTGAGTTCCGCCTGGGCACTGATGTGCTCCAGCTCGGCTTCCCGGGCCTCGATTCGCTCCTCCTGTTCGAGAGTCTTCCCGAACATGTGATCCGGGCCTTCCTTGACCCGCGCATCTGGGTGGTTGGAATCGACTTTCGCCTGCACTTCCATGTCGACCGTCGCCCGGAACTCCGGGGTCTCGTCGACGACTTCGAACCCATCCTCGTCGACCTCAACTTCATCGTGTTTCTCGAAAGCCTGTTCATCGACCGAAACTACTTCACTGGAGACGTTCTTACTTGACATTGGAACTCACTGGTTCCTGAAGGCGCTCACGCGCCCGACACCGCGATGCTACAACATCGCGGATTTCCTCGACGACAACAACCGACAGAACCATCTGCGCGCTCTCGCTCGCGCCTTCGCGAGCGCCCTGTGGGCGCGAGCGAGAGCGCGCCCGAGGCGGACGATCATCCAGCACCGCGCACCGACCCGCCCGGAGCGAGCGGCCAGCGGGATATGCCCGCTCGTGTCCGGCCCGATGTGCGGGTCCGTGTCCAGGGCGACTGTCGCCGAGAACGCGCGCCGCAGTGTGGCGCGCGACAGCGCAGGCGGCACAAAGCGCTGGAACGCGAAAGCCCGCAAGGGGCGCAACCGACGGGGATACCCGCTGGCGCCGAGGGCACATCCATTTTAGCCCGGAACGGGCGCGGGCGGTGCGGAGAGCGCCCGCACGCCCGGAATGGTCGGTCGCGAGCGACGCGGAGGGCGGAACGCGGCGAGCGGGGCGGGCCATAACGGACACACCAGTCTAGCCGGCCGCGACACTCGGCGATCCAGCTACCGTCCTGGTGGACTCAGAAAGGGCGAGGCCGCCTCGGCCGTCCCCCGACCCCGCAAGCACCGCAGGCACGAGGCGCGCAGCGGTGGTCGCGGGATGCCGAGCGGCCGAGGGCTTTCAGAAACTGTATTTCAATCGTCGTGCTGCGCGTTCAATTCTGTCAGGAACTGGCCGGCTGCTGTCCCGATACGAACACCGTCGACGTTACGCATCTCGAGGTCATGCGTGGCAGTCCGAAAGGGGTGGTGGTCGACGAGAACGCGATGGATAACAGTTCGGACGGGGCCGGTCCCGTACCTATCGACGACAGTAGCCATCATCTCGTCGAGATGTGCGTCCCGGTGCTCCGTCCGGGGATGCTGTGCGCGCTCGAGGATGAGTTCGACCACGTCATCAACTGATGCGTGCTCGGGATTCTTGGTTCGTTCACAAACGTCGTAGAGAGCGTCGTTATCGGGCATTCCAAATCACTTCGAAGGATCCTCCACGGTGTCAGGGCTCCTTGAGCAATGAGCGAGCTCGCTGCACGTAACTGTTCGCGCCCCAGCTACGGGCGTCACTGATCGCATCGAGGAGCAGCCGCGCATCGGCAGCTGATAGGTGTTCAGCTCGAACGAGAACCGAGAGCAGCGTCGGTGTCGTGACGAGCCGAGTATCAGCGAGTGAGGCGTGGATCAAGCCAAGTTGGTTGAACTCGTCACAGAGGAAGAGCGTAGCATTGAGATCGTTCGCGAGCGTGACCGCCGCGTTTTCACCGTCATCGAGGGGGAACTCGGCATCGAGGTCGACCGACTGTGTCGTGAATGACTCTGTTTGGTCGAGGACGGCGGACGCGGCGTGTCCATGGACGTCATCGTACGAGGCGATCTCTTGGAGTTCATCGATGACCGCTGTTGGGACGACGACCTCGTACCGGGAGAGACAGAGTGCGAGTGGATCGGGGTCGTCGTCAGTAACGATCCCGAGACTCACGAGGGCGGAGGCGTCTGCGATAAGCCGCGACATCTAAGCGTCGGCGACCTCGTCGATGAAGTCCTCGTCCAACTGCTGTTTCAACACGCGGAGGTTTGCCGCCTCCTCGGCGCCGACGAGCGCTTTGAGTTGATCGAAGGTAATCTCATCGTCGTAATAGGCGGCAGCGATCTCTTGGGTGAGTGCGTCGTCGTGAGCGGCGTCTTGGAGGTACTCCCGAAGCGCGGTCACGAGGATATCTGTTCGGTCTTCCCCGAGGACTGCGGCCAGTGCGTCGGCCCGGTCGATGAGCCGATCGGGGGCCCGAAACTGCACGCGCTTCTTATCGGTGCTCATGATGTGTACATTGTGAGCCAACGCACTTAGCCGTTTTCGTGTGTACGATGTGAGCCTCACTCGGCTAAGCGTCACTCGGCCACGAGGTGCTCCGTGAGGTCGCGCGTCCAGTACGTCGCGAGCCCACCAGGGCTACAGCGAGCACACAGTTGGAGCGGCCCCTCGAGATGGCCGAGTTCGACGCGGAACCGGGTAAGTGCCGCGAGGGCGCCGACGACCAGTCCGCACCCGTCGCAGGCGTGGTGGTCGCGCTCGTCGGGATCCGACCGCGTCTGGGTGGCGCAGTCGACACAGATTGGGTGCGTCACCCGTTCGTCTTTCCCCCACGTATGCGCCTCGCCCATCGCTGTACCAGGCGGTGAATCGCAGAACCCACACCCAGAAAGCGTCTGTTGCATCAGTTGTCCTCCGCGTCGGCGTCGGTGGCGGCCTGCCAGCCACGATGGAACACGGCGAGCTGGGTGATCGACTTGAAGGGCTTGCTACTGGGCTCGTGGACGAGAATGCGTTGGTCAGGGATCGGCGCCACCACATCGTCCTCGACGAGGTCGCCAACGAGACGGCGGGCAGTCGCCTCGTCGATGTCCGCCGTCGCGACTCGGGACGCATCCCGGTCCTGTGCAACGAGTTCGGTTTCGAGCCGGTCGTAGTCGCCTGTCGTGTCGTCGATGATATCAGGTCCAGTCATGGAAGCTCACGCTCTGGACGCGCTTCGAGCGCGCCTCACGCCTCCTGGCGCCGATAGACACACCTGCGGTGCGGGCATGATGTCCTACGTCAGCTATCTGCCTCCAGCTAGCCGTTCCTGGTTGGAAGGGAGCATGACGCTACTCCAACACCTACTGTAAGCCACCCCTTGCTGTCGGTCTGTTAGAGTGCGATCACGAGCCCGGTCACGAGTGTCACGAGTCCGAGTGCCAGCCACGTCGTCCGCGCTGCAAGGCGCTGCCAAACCCGCCTCCCCAGCTGGCGGAGTTGATCACGGAGGGCTGCCCGCCGTTCTGTTTCGAGGACCGCGACTTCGTCGTAGTAATCGCGGCGCTCTGCGGGAAGCGTCCGGAGTGTCGTCTGGCACTCACTGCAGGTGTATTCGAACTCTGCACGGACGTGCTGGCGGCGGAATTCTTGCTCGCCGCTCTCGTCGTAGCCTGTGATCTCGTACACGAGGAGTTTCGAGACGAATCGACGGTTCCCGCACTCTGGACATTGGTTCATCCTGAGCGTTGGTGTTCCATCCTCGCTGCTCGTATCGTCTGGCCAGGATGTCTGTGACTCTGTGTCCTCGGTCTCTCGGGGTGGCCTCGTGTGGTTTTCTGACGGCGATGCACTCGCTGTCTCGGAGTTACTGAACGTGGACATGGGTTCACCTGTGACTGCACTCAGCTGACTCCAGGCTGGACACCACGGCGACTCTCGTGGTGGTGCCCATCGTGCTGAGCGCCGTCACCCTTGGTCGGCGCGATAAACGCCACTGCGGGGGAGTCGTCTAGTCGTCCCACAGTACTGCAATCCGGTCTTCGACCTCGTCGAGGACCAGTTGCAGGACATCACGATGATCGGTCGGCCAAGAGTCATCGTCACCAGGCGTCGGGGCGGTGGGCGGGGGATGGAAGTGGTCGCGCGTATTGTGGGGGTTCGGATGCCGATCCCATCGACATTCCCAGGTGTGCTCCGAATGGACCTCTCGATAGTGGATTGTGAAGTCGTCGTTCGTGTACCAGCGGACAGTCAGGGTTGCGTCGTCGACGGGCGCTGGGTAGTATGACGATGCAAAGACGACCTGAAGCTCGAGATGGCCGCTTGCATCCGTGATGGCCGCGTGGGAGACTTGTCCGGTGGCTTGGAGCCGTGTCTGAAGGAACTCAAGGATGGGACGATCGATGGGGGCAGGGCTCCCGCCATCGCCTGTCGGTGGCACCATCGAGCCGGCTACCCGGATGCCTGTTCGCGCTCGCCATCCGTGCGTTGCTGGCGTGCGCGCTCGTAGCGGGCACGCTCCTCGCGGGCGGTCGCCCAGTCGGCGAGGTCGCTGTACACGTCGTCGATGGTCCGTTCGTCGCTGGCTTCCGCGGCGGCGACGGCGTCGACGGCGGCCGGTGACGCGGCGTCGTACGCCTCCTCATACTCGGTGATGCGCGTCGTCAGCTCACGAACGCGGTCCTGGAGTTCCTCGACAGAATGGTCGGCTGCGAGCTGGTTGATGCGTCGCCACTCGAAGTACGCGTCATTACGCTCGTAGGTGGCTGGGTGGCCGTCGTGCCGGGTAACGATGCCGAGATCGTCGAACCAGCCCAGATACTTCCGGGCGGTCTTGGGGTCACAGTCGGCGCTGTCGGCGATCGCGCTCGCCGCCGTCGGCTCGCGGGTCTGCAGGATGGTGCCGTAGACGCGTTGTTCGACGTCGTCGCTGCTGAACGCGTCCTCAAAGGGAGGTGGCCCATCGGCGGCGTCTGTCTCGGACATACTCAGAATTGCAGGTCTA
>NZ_SJER01000010.1 GCF_004785955.1 Halostella litorea
TCCGCTCATTCTCCCAAGTTTCTTCTAAATCCGGTTCATAGCTCTCGCTGAGCAGGTCTGCGAGCATCTTGACCAACTAACTCAACGGCCTGCTCACTTCTCAAACTAACTCAACTAGACAGTGCCTATCGGTCGAAATTCGAACCACGATGAACGACAGGGATCACGGAGAGTAGATTCAGAAACGGTCATCATCGGGAAGTGGGAACGAGCGAAACATGTGGAAAGAGGTCCACGGTCATCGATCGGTTGGTGTCGGGAAGGGTAGATTTCAGCTGGAATATCGGGCAGGCAACGATGGAAGCAGGGAGAGGACGACCAGAGTTGCCAGTATTGCCAATAATACCGTCGTTTAAGTACCTCTCTCACTCCACTATTGCCAGTAACGAGACGGGAGGGCAGAAGCTGTCACGTCTCTAGTCTAGTTGCTATTACTCCACCCACTACAGCTATTTGCGTTTCCGCTAGTACGGTTTTGGTTTTATGCCTATTATAATAAAAGTATCGCTGGCTAGAGAGGGGGTCAACGACCCCCTCCAGTTGTTGCGAAGGTTTACTGGCAATAGTGGAGTGTGTGTGTTTTATAAGTAGATGCGATACTGGCATAACTGGTTCGAGTGGTGGGTTAGTGGCGATACTGGAACCCCTGGTTTTATGATGGTTCTTCGTCTTGGGCCGCCTATGGGCCGATTCAATCGAGAATCGTTCATCATCCAGGACAAAGACGTCCTCCGAGATGATTATCAGCCAGAGACGCTCGAGGAGCGGGATGAAGAACTCGACGAATATGCGGCCGCTCTCCGTCCCGTCATTCAGGGCTGGCAACCGAACAACGTCTTTCTTTATGGCGTTACCGGCGTTGGGAAGACAGCTGCGACGCACGATCTTCTTGAGGAGCTGCAGGAATCTGCCGAAGAATATGATGACGTCGATCTCAACGTTATCGAACTCAACTGTACTGGTTGCACCACATCCTATCAGGTAGCGGTCAATCTCGTGAACGAGATTCGTTCTCCATCCCATCCTCTCACTACTGTCTCGTCTCCACGCGAACCCATGAGTGAAACCGGATATCAGCAAAAGCGTATCTTCAACGAACTCTACAATGACCTCGAGTCGGTCGGTGGGACGATTCTCGTGGTCTTGGACGAGATCGATAATATCGGATCGGATGACGATATCTTGTACGAACTCCCGCGAGCACGCTCACAGCTGGATCTCGATGTGAAATTAGGTGTAGTCGGCATCTCGAATGATTTCAAATTCCGCGAAAACCTCTCTCCGAAGGTCAAGGATACGCTCTGCGAGGAGGAAATTCTATTCCCTCCCTACGACGCGACGGAATTACAGAATATTCTCCGGCAACGCGCCGATATTGCGTTCTACGATGATGTTCTTGAGACAGATGTAATTCCGTTGTGTGCAGCGTTCTCTGCACAGGATTCGGGGTCGGCTCGACAGGCGCTACGGTTACTCCGTAAAGCAGCCGATATCGCCGAAAACGAGGCAATGGCCGACGGGGAGGCGAAGATCACTGAGGAGCACGTTCGGGAGGGCGAACATCAAATTCAGCGCCAACAGGTTGTCGAGGGAATGCATTCACTGACCCGACAGGGACAGTATGTGCTACTAACAGTCTGCCAGCTGGCAGCAGAGGGTGAAACACCCGAACGGACGAAACTGATCTATGAACGGTATCAAGAGGTCCTTCGTGATCACGGCAGTGAACCGCTGAAACGCAGGCGGGTACACGACCACTTGTCAGATTTGAGCCTTCACGGAATCCTGCGGTTGGTCGACTCGTCGGGTGGACGCGGGAACTACAACGAATACGAGCTTGATGTCTCTCTATCGTCAGCTCTTGATGCACTCGAGGGTGAGCTAGGAGAGCTTGACGATATTCGTGAAACTGCGAAACGGCATCGGGTTCTGGAATGACTTCAGAACCGCCAACACCAGTACTGCCAATACCCTCTCCACTTTTGCCAGTAACCACGTAACCGTCACTGCCAGTTTCTCCAGTATCCTCTCCGGTGTTGCCAGTATCCCCATATATGACTTGATTCTCAAACACCCTGGTTGCCAGTAACTCTATGATGCACTATCGTACGCCGCTTTTACTGGCAATAGTGGAGTGTCTGACGGAATATCAGATAATTAGATGGTGTCGCCTCTCATCCGTAAATTGCGACCGATGTGAACGCTCATCCCTCAACAAGTACGAACTCACTCGTCGGGATTAACTGGTCTCTTATACTTAGAGCGGATTCTGTCGCCATCTCGCCACTGCCAGTAGTAGTAGCGATTGTCGTTGATCTTCTTGATCGTGATTGTAGCCTTCGAGGGGACGTCGTCCGGATGATCCCCCGGTCGGTCCTCGATCTGTTCTTCCTCGTCCTGTTCGGCCAGTCGGGCTTCGCGTTCGCGATGTTCGGCGAGTTCCTCGCCGTACTGGGCGATATGCTTGAGCACCTCTGGTGATTGCTTATTGAGCATCTCCACGACGTCGTCGGGGATTTCTTGCGGTGGGGATGGTGGCGAGTAAGACATAGGTCACGGCGTGTTAACCAACACTGGCACTGGAATCTTCTTGCTGTTGGTTAATCTGGGTATTTATCGAATCGAGAGCTCTTCGAGGACCGCCACTGTTGCTTCGAGTTCCCTGCGCCGGGCTTCTCGTTCGTCGATTTCCTGCTCTAGTTCGAGAATTCGTTCCGAAAGCTGCTCCGTCACGTCTATTGTCGCCGGAAGCCGTCCATCTGGACGTGGGACGCTCCCGCTCCGAATCTCGATGTCGACCCGTCGTAGGTGCTTACAGCCACCGCTCGGCTGGCGCTTCGTGAAGTCTGGACACGTACACGTCTTGCTCGCGACGTCGACCTCATAGGTGTTCCCCGATGCCGACTCCACCTCGTACACACCACCTTTCCTGAGCAATGAGACGTCCATCTCCTCAGTTCGAGCACGCTCGGTACGGGGGTCGCTATCCTCCTGGTGGTCTTCATTGTTAACCGACGGCTGCTGCACATCTCCTCCGGGAGTCGTGGTCGTGGAGGTGGCAGCAACAACGCCGCCATCGGCGGCTAATCCATCTCGTTCGTGTTCGTCTCGATCCATCTCTTCAGTCTCGCTTGTCTCATTTCGTCCGGACATGGATTGGTCTGGGTCTGTCCGGCGTGACGAACTCGGTCACGCCGCCACTCTTCGTCGGCGGAAAAAACAACTCCTGAAACGCGCCAGCGCGGATACCTCCGCTACTTCGTCTGCCGGAGAGACACAGACTCGTTACCCATCGACGGTTTCGATGAGTTCCTTCGCAGTCGATCCGATTCGACCAAGCCGTTCTTGAACTGCGTCTGCGTCGTCGTCCTGCCACGCGGCCAGGTAGAACGCGGACCCGCTCGTATCCAGTTCGAAATACCGCCCGACGATGTAGGCGACTGCCTCGGCCTCAACCTCGCGTTTCGCCCGCTCGGTCTCGTCGGTGACGTCTGCGTGGAGGAGCGCGTGAGCGTACTCGTGGATGAGTGTCACGGCGAGATCAGCCTGATTCGTACGGGCTTTCGCCTCGACGACTGGTTGGAGATCACGCTTACTCCGGTATTTGCAGACGCCCTTGGCGTCGCCATGCTCCCAGTCGACAGCGTCGACGATGCGGACCGTCACGTCGATCTCAGCGGCTGCATCCTCGAGTGCGGGTACTAGGTCGTCGGCGTCGCCAGTCGCCTCAGTCTCCAGCTCAGGAAGCGGCTCACCCTCGGTCTGAGACACGTCGAAGACAGCAGTTGGCTTGAAGCCGACAAGCCCTTTCGACCACTCGTCAGGCGATGTCTCGTCGTACTCACAGTCGCTTTGTTCATGGTAGCTAGGCGAGTTCTCGCACTCGGGACACTGCTTGGTGATGATCGGGGCCCAAATCCAGATGGCCTGTTCGCCCTCCTGGACGTGCCGGTCGAACTCATTCCGCCAGGTGTTGTAGCCGGCGACCTTCGTCGCCTCGGGACACTGGAGATTGATGAGGAGCGTGTTTCGATGGGAATAGTCGTGGAAGCGACTCTGGACGTCGAGCCACTCCTGGAACTCCTCGCTCGCCTGCGCATCGTCAACGTGGTCGACGAGCTCGTCGATCCACGCTTCGATGGTACTGTGCATCTCGTCATGTCGAGTGTCGGTCTCCTCGAATGAGACCGACGGGTCACTGGTCGTAGCCATAGTGTTCACCGAATCGAATTCACGGCGATTGCGTCAGTTCAGGACGCGCCGCACCCCTTGGGGCGCATAAAAAACTCGCGGCGGCGGTCACCGCAAGGCTGCTTTCTCGTCAGCGAAGCCGACCGCCACGAGGTACTCGAGGAACTCATCGAACTGTTCCACGTCGCTGGGGGTGTCGGCCGCGAGGTGTCGTACCCACTCGATGGCCCACTGGAACGCGGGATCGGCTCCGCCCTTTCCGTGGATGTACCACCAGCGGGCGGCCTTCAACACGACTAGCGGATTCGTCGGTGGCTGCTCGCCGGCTAGCTCACGAGTAACCGATCGGATTTCCTCGGGCACCTCGCCGGAATCGACCTCGCCGGATTGGGTGTTCGCGACATCGACTGGAATCTCATCAATCGAGACGTCGTTCGTACTCTGTTGTTGACTCACAGGAGTTCACCTCAGTGTGAAGGCCTTTTTCGAGCCCTCGCCCACTCCGGGGGCACGAAAAACCGCTTGTGGCGTCATGCGGGCGGGAGGTACACGCTCTGCTCGCCGGCGAGCTCCTCGAGATTGTTCCGATGACGATGTGCGAAGTAGCAATCATAGCTGCAGTAGCCACAGATCTCGCCCGTGTCGTACTCAGCGATGTAGGGGCTGCGCCGGGTCATCCAGACGTTCGCCTCACATTCAGTACATGCAGCACCATCGAGATGGGTCGGTGACGGGCCATGATACTCGAGTTCAAGTCCATCCTCTTGGGGCGTCGACTCGGGCCAGACGCCGTGTGCCTGCCAGAACTCGCGAATCTGGGCAAGGCCATGGCGAACGGTCTTCCGAACTGTCATGTGCTCGGCGTCGCGACCGCTGTCGTCCCAGCCGTCCGACGTCCAGAACTCGCCGAACTGCGCCCCACGATGCAGCCCGTTCCAGTCGAGGCCGACGATGTCGGCAGGTGGGTCACCCGTCAGCGTCGGTCGGGTGAGCTGCTCGATCACATCGAGTTGCTTGGGTGGACTGCCACCGAGAATATGGACGCGCCGCCCGCGCCAATCAGCAGGATCAGAGAACTCGTGAGCGAGTCGATCAGCGTATCCCCGGGAGTACCCGACGACGAGGTCATCGGGGACAGCGTGGATCGCTGCCTGGCACTTCGGGACGATCACGGGGTCTGCGTCCGGGTAACTTCCCTGGATCTCGCAGGCAGCAGCAACGTATTCGTCGACCTCGTCGACGTCGTAGGCGTCGCCAATCACACCGACCTCCGGTTCGTATTCGAAGAAGCGCTCGATATACCGATCGAGGTCGGGATTTCGAAAATCGTTGTCGAGCATCCCGACCGGTAGGTCCAGGTCTGTGTACTGCTGTTGTTGGTAGGTACAGTCCTCGCGAAAGCCCGTGAGAAAGCCGAGCCGGAATGCGTCAAGCGCAAATGGAACCCGGTGGAGGAACGCCAGGTGGTCAGCCTGCCGAGCGGCTGTAATTTCAGTCGCGATGCTGCTGGTCGGACGTGCTGAGAGCGCCATCTCGAATCACCCAGAAGATGCAGGGTTGATCGCCCCGCGCTCGCTCTCGGGGCGAGAAAAAACCACGAGCAGACGCCAATCTTAACCAACAATAAGAGCTAGCCGCTTCTGATGTTGGTTAACTCATCGGTGGTATCGAGCCTCGAGTGGGTCGATCTCTCCGGCGTGGACGAGACTCGTCTCTGAGTCCGCCTCTTCGTGAAGAAGATCGACGAGTGCGAACTGCGCGCAGGCAGTGAACGAACACGCCTCGTTCTGACACCAGACGTCGGCGTAGGCGATGTCGGTCTGCTCGCCTGCATAGACGGGTTTCCCAATACCAAGCTGCGAGTCGCAGCCGTCGCGAGGGCAGATCGGTTCGATACGCGTGAATGTGGGCGTGTCTTCCATTGAATTCATCAGTAAGGGTCGTAGCTCGGCGTGATATCGCCGGTCAGGACGCTGCTCTCGATGGCGTTGCTCTCGCCGCCTTCGAGGTCGATGATGCGATAGACGGCGTCGCCGCTCCACTCGCAGTCTTCATCGGAACACTTCGCGCTCGCGTACGCGCCATTCTCGTTGTTCAGATGGACACTCAGGAGATCGAGACGCTCGCTGCAGAGCGGACACTCTGCTGGCACCTGCGCGTAGCGATACCCCGTCGCGATGGTGATGTCGTCCTGGTCCACTTCGACGCCGTGGCGCTCCCCGATTCGGTCACGGACTGCTACGCGAAGATCGTCCAGGAGTGCATGGCGCATTTCCTCATCGACGGGTAGCTCGACGCCGTCGACGGTGATCGTCAGCCGGTACGCTATCGTCTGGGTTGTATCGTCCATTCTGGTCACCTCTGGGGGCACATTCGCCTGCGCCCGCGCCCCTCTCGGGCGCTCAAAAACTACCTCGTGAAGGGCCAGTGGTGGTCTCTGATGACCTCTCTGCCGGATCAGGAGCTTCCCCGAGTACGAATTCTTTTGGCGCTATCGCACGTCCGTTACGACGCCATGAACGTACTCATCGCAGGATCACACGGCGGGGTCGGCCAGCATATTACTGCGGTGCTGAGCGAAAGCGATCACACAGTCCAAGCGATGGTGCGCGAGGAGTCACAGGTCTCGGAGATGGAGGCCTTCGGCGTCGAGGTGGTCGTCGCGGACCTCACCGAGGACGTCTCCCACGCCGTCGACGGAAGCGACGCGATCATCTTCGCGGCGGGGTCTGGTGGCGAGGACGTCGAAGGCGTCGATCGAGACGGTGCAATCAGGCTAATCGACGAAGCCGAAGAGCACGGTGTCCCGCGCTTTGTCATGCTCAGTGCGATCAATGCCGACAACCCTGAGGAGAGTCCCGACGCGCTTCGGCCGTACCTCGAAGCCAAACTGGCGGCTGATGAGCATCTCCAAGCAAGCGAACTCACGGAGACGATCGTCCGACCAGGGGAGTTGACCAACGAGTCCGCAACCGGGCGGATTGAGGCAGCCCGTCGGGTCGAACGCGGCCAAGTCACCCGCGCCGACGTTGCCCGCACGCTCGGTACCGCACTCGACACGGAGAACACCTACGGGAAGACCTTCGAGATGATCGAAGGCGACGAACCAATCGAGAGCGCGCTCGAAACCGTTTGATCAGATTCGCCTTCCTCTGGCGCTGGTGCGACGGCCTTTCTGCACTCGTCGCCGACTTCCTCACAGCGAACGGCATCGGCATCATCCCGAAATTCATCTCGGAGGGACTATTCTATGACACCTTCCGCTAACGAGCACGTGTCCTTCCGAACTCTCGTTCAGCGTTCAGGGCCGTAGATGATTGCTGACCGGCTTTCGTAGCCGCACTCTCGACATTCGAACCACCGTTGGACTTTCGCGCCGTCAGCACTCTTCTGGCCGACGACGACGTCGTCGTTCGGACACTCTGGACAGGGTAACTCAGGGTGGGGTCGCTTTCGGAGTTCATCGCGAAGCGAGGTAGCTTCTTTCGTCTCGAATCCGCGCGACCACACCGGGTAGCCGTCGACGAGGATCGCGGCACGCCACTTGTGGATATACGAGTCCGGCGCTCGGTGAAACACCGCGTGCGCGTTGGTCTCTGTGTTGCGATACGCTAGCTTCGGGGTACGGCTCTCACGCGTCCAATTTGTAATTCGTGGCATGGGTACTGATGCCCCCGCGTTCGGGAGGCTCGCAGTCGCTTGATTCGGGGATTGACTAGTCTCGCGAGTCGATATCTCGCTTCTCACCATCACTTACCCAACACAGCCAGTCGAACGAACTGGTTGTTGGTTACTCCTCGAAGAGACAGCGATCGGATGCATCGTCGCCGGCGAGCGTCTGCTGATCCTCGGTAGTATCGGCGAAGAGGTTCGACTGATCACTCTCGGACGATTGTTCTACCTCCGGACGGTCGTCGACGCCGAACTCACTCGCCTCGGGCCGATCGAGCCGTGAATCACGGTCGCGGTGGTCCACGTCCGCACCGAAGTCCTCGAGGGAGGTTTCGACGCTCGTCCCGGTCACTTCGAGCTGGCCATCGTCTCCGAAGGCGGTCTGCTGTTGAATCTCGATTTCCGGTCGATTGCTCATGTGAATTGAGCCTCCACCCACTGGAGGCTCCGAAAAACTTCCACGAGCGTTGTCTCAGCCCTCTTCTTTGCGGAGTTCGCTGGCTCTGTGTTCGAGACGCCGGAGAATCTGGACCCGATTCTGGTGGGTGTTCTCGTAGGCAACGCAGGCCCGCAGCGTCTCCATGTCGTGAATCGTCACGATGCCGGCGTTGAGAAGTCCCGTATTCGATGGTTCGAGACGCTGTTCCGGTGATAGGCCGCTCGATTCCGTGGATTGCTCTGAGGAGTTGCTCACTGAGTGTCGCCTCCGCTCCTGCTGAGGCGACGAAAAAACAGCGCCGGACTGAGAATGTCAGAGAGTAGTTTGTGCATCCTCGTTTCGCGTCGTGTGGCGAATAGGCTGAACGCTCAGTACAGGTAGTACACTTATCGCTCGGTACAAGCTAAATATATAATGGATGGCGAGCGTAGGACTTGATATGGCTGACTCCGACAACCTCACTGAATCCGAAATTCGGCGTGCCGTGAGGGAGGAGATGTCAAGAGCGGGACGGTCAGTTCTCTCAACTGTCTTTTGGACGATACTGGCAGCATTCACGATCCTCGTTGGCCTTCAAGCGGTTCAAATGGCATTCTACACAACTGGTTTGGCTGTTGTGGCCTTTGCAGCGGTCGGTATACTCGTTACGGGCGCTAGCATCTATCTCCTTTATCTCCTTCACTGGGCCTAGCAATAGCTGATACTACGATTTTTGAATCGACTCGCCCCATTCGCACACACATTGAACAGATAGTTCAGTCAAAACGAGTCGAAATTTGTGGCCTGCCAAATCGTTTTGTGAGACCCGCTAGACTGCTTACTCGTCTTCTTCCTCGGGTTGGATTTGGCGGGCGTCCTCGGCGAGTTTGTAAACGTACGCTCGAAGGATCTCCATGTCCTCTCGGGCGTCTTCGAGCGTTTTCGCTTTCACCTTGGCTTTGATCTGGTCTTCATCTCGTGTCCCGGTTCCGCGCTTGAGCTTCACGGTCAGCGAGACACCGACGTCGCTGCGTTCGACGTATTCCGTTGGTGACGGCCGCTCACTGTTCTCTATCGATTCGACATCCGCACGAGACGGCTGGTTGTGTTCCGACATATGTTACTCTCAGTGATTGGTGCTCAGATAGACGGTGCGGCCGCTTCGTCGGATGTCTCGCGAAGGACTGCGTCGATGTCACTGCCGGTGAGTCGCCAGCGCCCGCCGGGACCAGTGCAATCCAACTGGCTTACGACCTGGTTTTTGAACTCCGTGTATTGCGCTAGCGCAACCTCCTCGTCGTCGGAGTAATCGAGCAGGAGCGCGAGCGCGAGTTGTGCCGGGCCACTGCCCCCGTATCCCCATTCGAAGCCAGAGGGACTGTGACTCGCCAACTCGAGACTCCGATTTGGAGTGAGCCGTTCCTGACCGGGCTGTTTCTCCACGATGGCGCGGCCTCGCTGTCGATAGCCGACGTAGACGACGTCACGGTCACTTCTCGGGCGTGTCTGTTCGACTGATTGTGAGTCGATAGTTCCACTCATCGTTCTATTCGAGGTGTGCTCGTTCGAGCACCCCCGCACCCCTCAGGGGGCGAAAAAAATGCTCTGCGGTCACTGCACCACGGAGCAGCTGGCCGGTTTGTTCCCTCAGAAGTGGATGTCCGCCGGCACAATCCAGAGATCGTCACTCTCGTCGAGAATTCGCTCCAACTGGCCTCGATGCCGGATGCCGCTGCCATGTTCGTCATACAGGCAGACCGAAGGCCCGTCGTACGCACCGACCTGGTGGAATGCGTGCCGGGCGAGGTCCGCATCGCGCATGATCTCCTCGTCGCTGTGTTCGTCGAGTGCCTCCTTCACCCGGTCGAGATTCCGCTGAAACTCCTCTTTCGTGGCTTCCCAGCCGCGTTCGAGCAGCTCCTCGCCCTCATCGGATTCCACAGAAGCTGCAACCGGGAGATCACCCCAACGGGCCGTTCCAGCGACCGTCGTGTCCTCCTCGTCAAAGCACACGTAGTAATCGAAGACAGCACCTGCGTGTGGCACGGCGCCGACGAGTCGATCGAACACCGTCTTTCCGGTGGCGAGCGCATCATCTCGTGTCGATGCCTCAACTAGCGTGTAAATGACCATGTGCATCGGTTGTCACCTCGGTCTGCCGACGCACGCGACTCCGCTCCGCATCACTGCTTGGTGCGCCGGCACCCATCGCCGGCGCTCGATAAACACCGCCGGAATACGCGCTCGCTAGGCGTCGTCTCGTTCCGACCCAGTGATCTCCTCGACGGTGATCGTCAGGTCACCGGTTTCGTAGTCGGCGTCGAAATCGACCGCGAACGCCGCCGATTCGTACGCTGCGTGGTAGGCGCGGTGGAGTGCGAGTGTTCCAGTCGCTTTGAAGTGGAAGAACGCGGCTGCCGTGTACGGTTTGCTCGCGGTTTCGATCTGCGATTCGACCGATGCTTGCAGCGCGATCTGCGGCGTATCGGTGTCGATCCCGGCGGCAAAGGCCCGAGCTTCGTCGACGCTCGCTTGCGAATGCTCGGGCGTCTCGCCAGTAAGAACATTCACCGGGGTCTCTGTCTCCTCGGTGAACAGGACGTCTTCGAACGTCTGCGTACCGAGGATTGCCTCGGGGCCTAGCTCACAGTCCTCGAACGAGTCGTCAGTAGATTGCTCGGACATGGTATCACGAAGCCCCACGTGGGGCTCAGTCCGTCAGCCCCCGATAAACGACTCCTCTTCACCTGCCAAGGGATGATCACCAGTTATTCGCCGATCGGGTCGAGTCCGGTCAGATCGGCGTGAAGGACCTCACCATTGCGGATGACGTACCGCTTGGCGAGGACCGGAAATCGACACTTCGTATACCCGGCCGTCTGGATGTCGAGTTCCTGGTCGCCATCGATGTACTCCGCGAGCTGCCGGAGGAACTCGTGGGTCACGATCCCACCGTCATAATCGGGGAGACCGTTCTCACGCGCTTCGTACACCTCGAAGCTATCGTAGCCCCAGATGATGAGTTCGCCCTCCTCGTCTACCTCCCAGTTGAGGGTCCCGAAGCAATAGCTCTCACAGAGCTGACGGACTGCTTGTGCGTCCGATACAATCGTGCCGGTCGACGTCGTCGCTGCTTGGAGTGGTGCCATAGGTTGTACTCGAGGGCGCTTTCCTACCCCCGCACTCCTCAGGGGGTAACAAACGTACTGCGGTTACTGGGTTCTGGAACGGGACGGTGGATGATTCGCTCCTCTCGAATGTGCGGAAAGCGTTTAGAAGACCTCCCAAGCAAGTACACGCACGTATCGAGATCTGTTGTGATACCGGCCTTCGGTCTATTGGCCTACGTTCCGAGGGGCAGATATGGGCCTAGAACACTCGCTGAACGAAGCCATCTACACCCTCTTTTCGTGGGTGCGGGGCAACCGTACTCGGGATAGAGACAAGCTCATGGAACAGATCAATCACTCATTTGTGAATGTGCGACGTTGAGTTGATTGCCCAGTTTCTGAAAGTGTGAGAAGGCCGAACGCAGAGATGCCGAGAGCGAGGGCAGCGAGACCGGCGATGAGGAGCGTATCGGTGTAGCCCACAATTGAGGCAACAGCAACGAACACTGGCGGGCCGAGGGTCGTTCCGAACTGAAGCACGCTCGTTCGGATACTCATGATTCCGCCGCGGAACGCATCGGGCGCGAGTGTATTCAGTGCTGTATCGGTGATCGGTTCCGCGAATCCCTGCCCGATACCGAAAAGGAACAGTGCGCCGGCAAGGACGGTGATCGAGTGGGCGAGTGCAGCGAGCGTCATCCCGATACCGTAGGTCACAAAACCGAGTGTGATGAGCCGCGGGGGTGAGAGATGGCGCATGAGACGGGACGACTGTGAGGACGTCACCCCCATCGTCACCGCTGGGAGTCCGAGCAACAGCCCGATCATCCCAGAAGAAAGGCCGTAGGATTCGTCGAGAATGAACGGGACGACCGTGAGCTGTGCGCCATAGAGAACAAAGAAAATGCCGAAAATAGCGACGTACAACCCGAGAGCCGTCCGTGTTGGTACCGATTGCGCTGCGTTAGCGACGTACGAGAGTCCGGACGAATCCATGCTACTCTCGGGTTCAGGGAGAATCACAGAGCCGGCAACGGCGACGACAATACCGAGTGCGAAGCAGACGAACGGCGCGGCCCACGAGAGCAGCGCAAGGCCACCGCCCAGTAAGGGGTAGCCAGCCGCGCCGATGGCGAGGATTGCCGCGTTCAGTCCAATGAGACGACTCTGCTGTTCCCCCGAGAACAGGTCACCGAGCAGCGTCACGGTGAGACTCATGATGGCACTGCCAGCGGTTCCCTGCACGACGCGGAGACCGAGAAGCGTTGTGAATCCGTCGACAAACACGACTGCAATGCCACTCACGCCAAACAAGAATAGCGAAGGGACGAGCACACGTTTGCGACCAACGCGGTCGGCGATGAGACCGATGAACGGTGTGAGAACGATACCGGGCAAGGTAAATGCCGAGATGAGGAGACTCGCTTGACTCGCCGAGATGTTCCATGCTGCTTGAATCGTCGGCAGTGCTGGGCTGATGAGGGAGACGCCCATCACACTCACGAGCGTACTCGCAAAGATGATGAGGACTGTCTGTGATTGCTGGATGTCTGTGAGTGGGTTGGATAGAGCTGTTCTCATGGATGTTGTCGTTCGAAATTCGCTTGCCGATACTACATCGAATAGCGCTGTGTACGGTAGTGGGGCGTGAGTGAGATACCGCCGAGGCAACGGTCAGCGTTATCAGATTCACAATCAGCGTACAGACGGGCTGACAGAAACTGCGTGCCAACGCAGTTGCACACCCACAGTACCGTACTTTCTCTAGAATTGGTCAGGCTGAGTTTCAAGCTTACGCACTCGCCTTCGTAGTTGCGGGGCTGTCTTCACGGGCTTCGTACACCTCGAAGCTGGCGTACCCCCAGATGGTGAGTTCGCCGTCTTCGGTCACCTCCCAGTTGAGGGTCCCGAAACAATAGCTCTCACAGAGCTAACGGACTGCCTGTGAATCCGTCACGATGGCACCGGTCGACGTCGTCGCTGCTTGGAGTGTTGCCATGAGTTGTACCTGGGGGGTTCTTCTGCCCCTCACCCCCTTCAGGGGTTACAAACTCTTCCTCTATGGTGAAGCTGGACAAAGCGCTGCTCGATTGGTCGTGAAGGTAGGATTCTACGTGGCCGCCGGCGTCCCCCGTGGCAGCTGGTCGAGTGAGGAGACCCACCTGCTCTAGGGGAAAACCAATGGTTGTCGATCTCCTCACCGGCGTCAGGATTGATGCCAGCCTCTTAATGGTCGAGACTTGCTCTCAATGTTCTCACTGCGTATCGCTATTGTCCACTCAGGAGACGCGGCAGGCAATGGACTTCGATAACAGGTTTCGTCGTGAGTATCTATCATTCTCCAGCCGTTTAGTGCAGTTCCGTTGCCAAGCGGCTAGCTGCCACTGAATCCGTATGTCGTTATGCTGTATCGACCGATTCAGTTCGGTGAATGATTGAGAACAGTGATCTCTTTTTTGCTTCGGTACGTATTGTCCTACCTGCGCTCGAGATAAAGTGAGTACATGATGATTGCCAATCCAATCGCAACAAGGACGCTATTGATTAGAATTCCCAATTCAAGTGAGACGGAGAGGATTTGATGTGCAATTCCTGCGAGCAGCGCGCCGAACGTGATAACACCGAACCCGATTCCGAGCGCTCGCAGTGAGTGCGTGCCTGTTCGTCGATATGCCTTGTACGCGATATACGTGATACCGCTCCCCAACAGCAGGATCACCGTCTTCACGACGACAATGGCCGGTCCTGTCCACATCATAACTCATCCCCCATCTTCGACCAAATATCTTCGAGGCGTTCGTCGGGGCTCCGTGGTGGGCGTTTCACGGCTACCGACAAGTCGTCTTCGTCGTCCATAGAGATGGTCACATTGTCGAAGTCTCGTTCGTATCGCGTAGTTCGACCCCCACCAGGATTGATTGTGTCCTGTTCGCGGACGAGGGAGGCTCGACTAAGGAGTTCTAGTTTCCGGTACAACGTCGATTTGGGTATGTCACAGGCGTCGATGAGTTCGTTCGCGGTCATGGGTTCAGCTGTTTCACGGAGGATAGCTCGACAGTTGGCGTCGTCCAGCGCATCAAGGACATTCTGCAACGATGGAGAGTCCTCAGATGACGCGGGATCGCTCACCATACTCTAATTTTGGACGGTATTGGGGATATGGCATCCGATTACAACTCAAACAATGGAGAGTGGACGTAGTCTGGAACAGAAATCGGCTCCTCGAGAGTATCAATCGCATCCATCTCAAATCTGTCTGACTCCATTCTCAGTGACCTCATAGCGTCCTCGGCCGCGTGAATGGATATATCCCTTCTCGTGTAGACGAGCACAGGTTTGATCCACCGTTATCGGATGGCGCTCAGCAGTTTTAGCGATCTCCATGACACCCAGTGGCGATTCCGCGATGAGTATTTCAAGGATCTCCCGTTCGGTTTCGCGAGTGAGTTCACTCATCACGTCCCTCGCTGAACTGGAGGCGTCCGAACCCTCTCGCATGGCTCCGCTGGATCGCTCTTCACGCATAGTCACCGTTCTCTGCGTAGACTTCGAGCAGTTCTTGATAGCGATTCCGAATGGTTACCATACTCACGTGAGCAGCGTTACTCACCGTCTCCTGTGTCAACTGTTCATTCGTTAAGTGAGTCGCCGCGTAGAGCGCGGCCGCTGCAAGACCCGCAGGGCTCTTTCCGCTGTGAACAGCCTGCGCCTTTGCGGTAGTGAGTAGTTCACGGGCCTGTCGTGTCGCCTCATCGCTCACCTCGAGCGCCGACGCGAATTGAGGGATGTATTGGAGAGGATCTGCTGGTTCAATCTGCAACTCGAGTTCACGAGATACATACCGATATGCACGCTGAATGCGGATTTTTTCGACTCGGCTGACCTCAGCGAATTCAGACAAAGGACGTGGCGTTCCGTGTTGTCTGGCTGCTGCGTACAGAGCGGCTGTCGACATTCCTTCGATGGATCGGCCTGGAAGGAGGTTTTCGTCGACAGCCCGGCGGTAAAGGGCCCCAGCGGTTTCACGAACTGGTCTTGAGACACCGAGGGCGGATGCCATCCGACTGATTTCGCCGAGTGCTTGTTTGAGGTTCCGTTCGTGTGCATCCTTCGTTCGGAACCGCTCATCCCACGTTCGAAGTCGTTGCACTCGGGCACGCTTACGCTCCGAAATCGACTGTCCAGACGCATCCTTATTTTGCCAACCGATCGTCGTACTGAGTCCCTTGTCGTGCATGAGTTGCGTTGTTGGAGCCCCAACGCGACTTTTCTCGTCTCGTTCTTCACTATGAAATGCCCGCCATTCCGGACCGCGGTCAATAGCTGCTTCGTCGAGAATCAAGCCACACTCCTTACAAGTTGTCTCCCCGTGCTCATCATCGTGAACGACCCGACCATCACACTCCGGACATGATACTCTCGACTGGGACTCGGAGGTTGATTGCTGTTCACTTGTATGGTTGTCTTCGATGTTGAGTGTCGTGTTGGGCATGAGTACCAGATTCCAGATATCGTCTCTCGATCAATCTGAGTGGGTGTCTCTAGCGTAGCTGTGAGTCGACACTCCCAAGAATACCGGGCGGAATCCCAACATATGGGAATCCGGCAATCTGGTTTATTGAGCACAAACTAAGATTCGCGGTGTCGGAAATATAGTTGTCTCTGATTGGGATACTAAGGTTACGAACCGACCAGCTAACAGCTGCGGGTGGAGCGTCACCCAGAAAAGTCGCTGTACGAAACCGCTCCCTGGTCGACGATCGTTTGACTCTCAGGGACGTCTCCGTCCGGCGGCATACTCCCCTCAGCGGGGCCTCCGGGCTCTCCAACCACGATGCGGCCGACCATGTCGAGGCTCTTGTGGGGGGTACAGTAGTAGTCGTGCGTACCTGCTGTCTCGAAAGTGTGTTCGAAGGTAGCACCTTGTTCGCTGAGTATCCCACTGTCGAACGCCTCGGCACCGTCCGGGATGCGCGTGACTGACGCCTGTCCATTCCCCTTCTTGTATGCTGTCGCAGAGTGGCTGCCGCTATCGATCTCGAACGTGATCGTTTCGCCGGATTCGACGAAGAGCCCGATCGGGTCGAAGTAATAGTCGCTTCCCTCCGTGACCATCAGAATTGTCGTTGTGTCTCCGTTCGATGGAGTATCCGTCTCACCGCTTTCGTCGGGGTTCGAGCTGCTACAGCCAGCGAGCCCGGTGAGACCTGCGGTTGCGGCGACTCCACCTGCTTTCAGGACCTGTCGACGTTCCATACCCGACCATTGGAACGCCACTGATAGACCACTTTGGCGGATTCCCACCGGTCGGGATTCCGCCGTCGACTGACTGTCACTGCGCACGAAGTTCTATACATGAGGGACCATCTTGGAGCGCCCGGGACCGGCCTATCGCGGCGTGAATTCATTGCGGCGACGGGCAGTACTGGCGCGCTGAGTCTCGCAGGGTGTGTAGCCCCGACTGGAAGAACTGAGACTCCGTCGCAGTCACTCTCAGGCGAGCATTCGTCGCCTGAGATTGAAAAGTGGCTTGCCGAAGTCCCTCGGCCAGGTGTCCTGGAACCAGTTGGGGAGAAGGACGGGAACCCCTATTACGAGGTTGAAATGCGCGAGATTGAGCAGAAGATTCATCCTAACCTTCCACCGACGACTGTCTGGGGGTACGACGGCCAATACCCGGGGCCGACGATCGAAGCACAGCAGGGCGAACCAGTCTATGTGCGCTGGATGAACAAGTTACCGAACGAACATCTCCTGCCGGTGGATGAGACGATTCACAGTAGCAAGATTCCCTACGACAGTACCGGAGTACGGGTCGTGACCCACCTTCACGGCGGGAACGTCGAGCACACGAGCGACGGCAAGCCGACAGCGTGGTTCACGCGGGACTTCGAGCAAACCGGCCCGAAGTTCAAGAAAAAAGACTACTACTACGTAAACGACCAGCCCCCGGCCACGCTCTGGTATCACGACCACTCGCTCGGAATTACTCGGTTGAACGTCTACGCCGGTCTTGCCGGACTCTATCTCCTCCGGAACGACCGAGAGGAGTCACTTGGTCTACCGTCGGGCGAGTACGAGATCCCACTGGTGCTCCAGGACCGCAGCTTCAACGACGACGGATCGTTGTTCTACCCGACCGCCCGCTCCGGGACGGACAGCGACTCGCCGAACCCCAACCCGAGCATCGTCTCGCAGTTCTTCGGTGACACGTCCGTCGTCAATGGGAAGGCTTGGCCTCGGCTTTCAGTCGACCCGAGGAAGTACCGATTTCGGATCCTCAATGGGTCGAACTGTCGGTTCTACAACCTCAAGCTGTTCGAGTACAACGAGTCGGACGGAACGACCGGAGCGGGCGGGCCGCCGTTCACCCTCGTCGGAAACGATGGTGGTCTGCTGGCCTCACCGGTCACGATCGAGGACCGTCTGGAGATCGGTACGGGCAAACGTGCCGATGTCGTCGTTGATTTCTCGGACTACGCCGGACAGACGCTCCTGGTGCACAACGACGCCGCGGCACCTTACCGTGGCCCGGACATTAATACCGGAGAACAACAGCCGCTACCGGACGTGATGCTTGTCGATGTCGCCGCCGATGACGTCGACGATCCGAGCCAGGTTCCGAGTACGTTGGCGGAAGTGCCAGAAATCCCCGTCGACTCGGTCGACGAGGAACGGTACCTCCCGATGACCATGAGTTCCGACGAGTACGGACGACCCTTGCACCTCTTGGGTTCGGAAGCGGAGTCATCGCCCCACAAACTGTACGATCCGGTTACTGAGGAGCCCACCCTCAACGACACGGAAATCTGGAGCTTCGCGAACCTGACGGGAATGTCTCACCCGATGCATATGCATCTCGTGCACTTCCAGGTGCTTGGGCGACAGCCGTACAGTGAGTACGACCCCGAGGCGGAGACGATCGATATCGAGTCGCTTGAACCCCCCGCACCGGAAGAAATGGGCTGGAACGACGTCGTCACGGCGAATCCGGGGGAGGTAACTCACGTGATCGTTCACTTCGGCGGGTTTGAGGGCCTATTCAACGACCAGACCGGCTGGTACATGTGGCACTGTCACATGCTCGAACACGAGGACCACGACATGATGCGGCCCTTCAGAGTACTGCCGTATTCTGGCGGTGATAACGATGACGGATCCTGAACGCGATCACGTACCGGAGGTCGATGTTCGGAACGACGTCGACATCGTCGCTGCTTGGAGTGTTGGCATGAGTTGTACCTGGGGACGTTCCCCTGCTCCTCACCTCCTTCAGGGGATAACAAACATATCCTGAGACGAACCAGGAAGAACCGCTCCTCGAGGGTCGTGTATCAGGATACTACGTGGCCGCCAACGTCCCCCGTGGCGGCTGGTCAAGTAAGGAGATTCACTTGCTCCAGGATTCTCATCGCTGCGTCGATTCGCTCCCGATTGGCGGGATCCAATTCATCGACGTCGATATCAATGAGATTGCTGAGCGTGCGGTGCATCCGATAACCAGGTGTGTTTCGTGGGTCCATGTGTACGCCTCCGCCGATTTTCGGCGTAGAACAACCTATTGTACGTGCGCAGGTCGTCGTCGCTTGGGTCACCAGAGCTCACTCGGCTGTACCTGAACCGATTTGTGGTCTGGAGACACGAGGACGCCGTCAGGCGGTACATAGCGAATGAATCACCGGTTCCATTGTGACTCTATTGCGGCTATTTTCAGCTGAGGTATCGTTCTCGGACTACGAGGAGAGACGGTAACACGGTGACACAGCTCACGAACGCGAAGACGATACTCAACCCAGTCACGAGGCCGAAGCGGTGGAGCGGCGGGGAGAGCGCGAGTGCGAGGACGCCAAAGCCCGCAGCCGTCGTCGCTGCACTCCCCAGCAACGCACCGCCAGTCCCTGTGACTGCCGCCACCAGCGACTCGTCGAGCGACGCTCGGCGCTCACGCTCGTCGACGAATCGTTCACCGAGGTGGATGCTGTAGTCGACGCCGAGCCCGATCGCCAAACTCGTGATGACGACAGTCTCGCTGTTGAACGGGATGTCGAGCAGTGCCATCGTGCCGAGCAACCACGCAAGCGCGAGGAGGACGGGGACGAGCACCACGACCGCGAGCCCTGGCGCGCGGTACCGCCACCAGTACAGGCCAAGGAGAAACGCCAGGATGACACCCAGCGTTACGGCGAATCCTTCGACGAGCGTCTCGAACAGGGCGCTCTGGACGACAGCAGTGATGATCGGCCCACCCGTCGCAACGGCTGTCACCGGTGCGTTCCCCTCGATGCCTGTGGCGACCTGCCGCACGTCGGTGGCGATCGATTGGGCGGCCGCGTCGGTCTGCACACCGACGAGTGACCTGGCTGTCGCATACGACCCGTTCTCGGTACGATAGAGGACTGTCGACGCCCGGTCGGGAGCGGCGCCATACACGAGGTCGTAGACAGACGCGACGTCCTCGTCCGGGAGGCCATCACCATCCGAGTCTCGCGCGTCAATCGCGGCGGCGACCGTCTGATTCCCGGCGGCGACAGACCGGAGGACAGTCGCCGGACTCTCGACAGCGGCCGTGCCGTCCGACTGCATGGCGATCGTTCCATTTCGACTCGAATACTGAGACGTATTGTCGGTTGCAGTGAGCACTGCCGGCGCGGTCACGTTCCCGCGTATCAGTATCTGGGCCTCCGAACCCTGCCCGCGTTGACGGAAGTTGTCGCTCAGGTACGAGAGATCCTCTCGGACGTCGTACTCAGCGGGGGCGAACGGTTCCGGAAGCGACTCCATCCACTCTGGGGCATCCTCCGGCAGGAAATCCGCCTGATTGAACTCCGTATCCAGGCCCGTCGCACCGTAAGCACCTGCCGAAGCCAACAACAGTGAGACGACGAGAATAGCGATCGGTGCGCGTCGAGAGAGAGTCGCAGTACCCGAGAGCACACGGCGAATCGGCCCTGAGCCGACCCCGAACGCTGACTGCTGGCGGTCACGCCCGAGTCGAGCGAGGAGTCGTTCAACTTCGAGTTTGACGGCCGGGACGAGTGCCACGAAGACGACGAACATCGCGACGATGCCGACCGCGCTCAGGAGCGCGAAGTCCTGTATCGACCCGAGCGGGCTGACGTAGTTCGAGAAGAAGCCAATGCCGGTCGAGAACGCGGCAGCGGCCAGCGCAACGACGACACCGGCGACCCCCACCCGCATCGCAGTGGTCGGGTCACGTCGGCCATCGGACTGGGAATCGGCGTCGAGCTCCCCCGTTCGCGCCTCGCGATAGCGCATGACGACGTGGAGCGAGTAGTCGATACTCAGCCCGACGAGCAGGAACGGGACGGCGATGAGTATCGAACTGGACGGGATTCCGAGCCAGCCCTGGATACCCTGGAGCCACACCATCACTATGCCGATCCCGAACAGGCTGACGAGCACGTCGACCACGTCGCGGTACGCGATACCGAGGACGACGAGCAGGAGGACGAGAGCGACGGGGGTGATGATGAGGAAGCTGTCGCCGATGGCCTGCGAGGACGCCTCGTCGATGATGCCCTGTCCGAAGACGAACGCGTCGGCGTCGTCGAAGCGCTCGTCGACCAGGGAGGCGATAGCCACTTGCGCATCGGACGCCTCCTGGGGCGTTCCGCTAGCGCCGCCACTGTTGTCGGATTGGAAGACGAGTGTCAGTCTCGCGTCGGCGCTCGTTGCGCCGGGTTCGTAGTCCGACGGCAGGAATGTGGTCGGGTCACGGTCAGGGGCGGTCGAATCCGAATTGAGTAGTCGAGTGAGTAGTGCATCAACCTCCTCGTCTGAGCGTGATTCGAGCGCCTCGATCTGTTGGTCGAGTGTCGGCGCTGGTGGCTGCCCGTTCCGACCGGTGGAGGCTGTGTCGTTTGTCCCGCTCCCAGCCGTTCGGGCTTCGAAGTAGGCCGCAGTCGCCACGATGTTCTCGAGACCGCGGAGCCCCGACTCCGCTCGGAGCGTCGTATTGATGGCTTCGGTTTCCCGTATCTCCTGCTGGAGTCGGAGGCTCTGCAGTAACGACTCGCGGGTGAGGACGTCTCCACCTTCGTCTTTGACGACGATCTGTGTGACCACCGCATCGTCCGTTCCGTACGTCGATTCGATCTCCTCGAGTGCTACCTGTTCCTCGGAGTCGATGCCTGCCTGACCGATCGCACCGTCTTCACTGGTGCCGACCACCGCGCCAGCGCCGACGATCGCCGTGAGGACGAGCAACAGGACGATGATGAGTTTGCTCCGCGAGACGAGCGCGTCCGCGTATCGAGACGGCAAATTCCGTTTCATTGGTCACCGACACCGCTTCGTATTCGCGTGGGCTGTGGCGTTGAGGTTGGCTGACGGACTGGTGTATTCGACTCGTTCATTGTCACACTCTCCGTGTGTGCCTCATATGGAACGATGGAGGTCTCCCACAACGTGGGACAACCGCGAAGTTCGGTTACTCTCTGGAAACGATTTCGTAACTAGACAACTGAACAGGCCACTCTGAATGAAACAGACGGCGTGGGTGGGCTGGATGGAATAGTCTCTGAGTGGTTCCAACCGATCGAGTAGCCGCGGCTACTGACCGTAGAGTCCGTATATCATGACGAGGAAACCGCCACAAGCGATGAGGCTCTCAAAGAGCATTCCCTGGACGCTCGGAATGCCGAAGATGTGGTGGAGGATCCCGACCAGAAACGTCCCGATGGTGATGACCATGAGACCCACTGCGAAGTACTGGAGTCCCTCGATCTGCGTTCGTTGATAGGCTCGATACGCTAACAGGGAGACGATACCCCCGAGGACTAATGCAGCGATTTTGACGATGCCGAGCAGGATGATAATACTGTCCGTCATGATTCTTTCTTCATCTCGGACCAGAACGTCGCCATACGGTCCTCGGCATCCTCGTCTGGTCGTTCGACGGAGACGGTGAATTCGTCGTCGTCGATGCTGATCGAGATATCCGCGAAATCCCGTTCGTACAACGTGGCGTTCGGTCCGTCACGGCGGACTTCAGTGTACTCTTTGACGAGAGCGGCCTCACGGAGTCGCTCAAGTTTGCGATACACTGTCGAACTCGGCAACTCGCATTCGTTGCAGAGTGTGGTTGCGGATTTCGGCTCGGTCAATGTCGTGAGTATCGCTCTGCATTTACTGTCTTCGAGCGATTGAAGGACTGCTGAAACGGGCGGATCGTCGTCATCCGTCGAGGGATCCTGCACCATATTGGTGGCTGTCTGAGTCGCGTTCGACCGTGATGGGATGAGCGAGAGCCGGTTTGGGTCGATGAATTCCTCAGTCATTCGAATATCGCATTCTCCAGGTCGTCTCGACTCCGAGACGGGTACGCTGTCAGTTAGCTCTGTCTTACGACTATGGGTGTATAGGGGTATCGGGTGTTCCCAGATCGTTGGACTAGCAGAACGTCCGATACGTAGTTGGGTAGAGTCGATGCCGAATACTGGTCTGATCTCCGCCGCTCGGTCTCCAATCCCACATTCTGGGACAGTTCCATCGTTGTTTATCTACTGCTGTCACAGATTTGGGTGAATGATGGCTAGATACCGTTACCGGCCGAAAGAACGAACCGAACTCATGATCCTCGAAGCTGGTGAATCTGTTGACGACAACGCGGATACTGGACAAAGATCGTGCCTGAGTATGGAGGGTCAGTAATGGCGACGATGCTCGACGTTGTTATGACTATCCACACTATTTTTGCTGCACTGTGGACCGGAGGTACACTCTTGGTTGCAGGCACTGTGCTCCCTGCAGCTCGTAGAGACTTGCTCGGAGAGGAGGCGTTGGCTCTTATCGGCCGTCGATTCTCGTATCTCACGATCGCCTCGGTGCTGCTACTGCTGTTCACCGGTGGGCATCTTGCAGGAACGCTCTACACCGCCGAATCCCTCCAATTGACCGGGCGGGGGCATCTCGTCCTGACAATGGTCGGCCTGTGGCTCGTCCTTCCAATAGTGCTCTACGGTGGCTTCCGTCAGCTAACCGGCCTTCCACCGGAACAATCGGCGGCAACTGCAGCGACGGCAGCGCGACCGTGGTTTCTGACTGCGAGTGTTGTTTCGATAGCACTCCTCATCGTCGCTGGGCTTCTCTGAACTGATTTCACCGTTCGCTATCGAGAGTCCATTTGAACGGGCAGACCTGGACGTATCTGGCATCACTAGCACGATTAAGCCTTCTCGGCAGGGTGTGGACCGTATCTAGGCGTTCCACACACCTGGCACTCCCATAGTGGCTGGCCGGTCCATTCATCGTCAGGGACGACTTCGAAATCGCGGAATCGATGTTCGGTTTTTCGGTCGCACTCTCGACACTCGAGGTGACCTCTGTTCGGGCTCTCGTGTCGCGGTCTCCCGGTACTGGAGTCGGTGACGGATCGCTGGAGTGCAATCGCCGGCACCAGCCAGACATCGTCGTCTGCGTCCTCACGAAGGGTCACAAGACGCTCCTCGTCGTGAATCCCACTCCCGCTTTCGTCATAGAGGAACGTCGCGCGCTCGCCGTCGTGACGCGACTGCGTTGTGCCTTGCCACGTAGTCCGCTCACGAGCTGCCGCGAGCAGCTGCTCGCCGCACTCCGATGAGACCCGTGCCGCCGAAGGAAGCGAGGGCCACTGGTCGGCAAGCTGCGCTACAGGTTCCTCGTCGAGGTCGTCGATGAGCTGGCAGTTGTCGACCGCGGGGTCGGAAGCCGATTTCGCGAGAAGAGCGGCCGCAGTAGATCCCTTTGCCACGGCGCCGTAGAACGTCCGCGACTCGACGAAGACGTGGATGATGTGGAGGATATCACACTCCGAATCAGGGGTGTCCTGGCCATCGGTGACTGCATCGAGATGATTCGTGAGACAGAACCGGCATTTCGTCTGGCCAGCGGGGATCGATGTCCCACAGGAGGTACACTCGGCCGCAGTTGCTGTCGTGGGGTCTGGATAGCCTGTGTGGGCTTTACCTGTTCGTTGACGTCGGGGCTCTCCGTCACTACTGGTGGAGAGATTGTCGTCGGGGATATGCGTCGCTTCGCCAAGCGGCCGGAGCTCTTCGCAGTCAGAGTAACGTCCGGTCATAGAGTAGTCTGGTCGCAACATGCTTCGTCTTCATTTTTAAATGATTGCTCTTACGCCAATTCCACTACAGACACGCAAATCAACAAAAGGAGCGTCGTTAGACAGCTAGTCCGTCCAGCGCGTCTCGGTGAGTTCGGACGGTTACGGTTGAAACGTTCGCGACCTCTGCGACGTCCGACTGTGAGAGCAACTGGCCCTGTTCGCACCCCGCTTTGTACAGGCAGGCCGCGGCGAACCCTGACGGGCAGACACCCGTAGTGACTCCCGTTGATTCAGAATCCTCCGCCAACCTCCGTGCTCGTTGCCGAATCTGATCTGGGACATCGAGTTCCGAGGCCAAACGCGGGACGAACGCACTGGGCGTCACAGGCTTGGCCGGGAGGCCGAGTTCCGTATTCAGCGTCTTGTACGCGTTCGTCACGCGCGACTGCTCAACGCGCGCCGGATCGGTAACGTCATCGAGGGTTCGTGAGAGCCCGTCGCACCGACAGGCGCCGTAGACGCTCGCGGTGGCCATCGCTTCGATCGACCGGCCCAGCAGGAGATTTTCGTTCTGAGCGCTCCGGAAGAGCTGGCACGCCTGATCACGAATCGTCTCGGACAGCTCGAGCGCGCTCACGATCCGGCGGACCTCACCCAGACCGTGTGCGAGATTGCGCTCGGCTTTCGACTGAAACCGCCCACGAGTCTGCTCCCGGCGCATCCGTGCGACCTGCCGGCGCTTCCGTCCGGAGAGCGTATTTCCGTTTGCGTCCGTTCCATGCCCGATTTCGGTCGATAGGCCTCGGTCGTGTCGCGCCGCAGTCAGCGGCGCACCCGTCCGTTCACGTTCGTCCTCGTCGAATGCTCGCCATTCAGGCCCGTGGTCGATGCGCTGCTCGTCGACAACCAGGCCACAGTCTTCACAGACGGTTTCGACCGCATTGGTGGTGACCCGGCCGTCACATTCGGGGCACTGTTTTGCACTTGAGTCAGTCTGGACATCTTCGTCGAACGTCGTCTCGTAGATCTCTTTGGTTGCCATGATTCTCACGAGGGACAGTACAATGAATCGCGCCTCTTAGAGCGCCCCTCACCCGTTAGGGGCAGATAAACACCGAGCGGTGCGGAGCCGGCGCAGTGCGATGCTGTGGCGAAAGCCCGGCGGCTGTGTGAGCCGCCCGGAACGTGGAGGTTGGGTGGGGCGGCGGGAAGCGGGTGAACGGGCATCAGCAAAAAAGAAGGCCGCGTTAGCTGACTACTCCCACCACTGGCCGCGCTCTGGGAACAGCACGGTGCTCCACCCGGTCAGGGCCACTGAGACGCGCCCCTGATACCAGTTCCGCGCCGCCCCGTGAATCCGCACACGCTCGCCTTCCTCCATCCAGGGTTGATTCGATTTCTCCCAGACGGTCACCTTCGTTCGTCCGCTCTCGTCCTCGATGAGTCCCACTTGGGCAATAGCCGGACTCGATGACTCCCAAAGCTGTGTAATTGTTCCCTCGATGCTCACCTCCTTTCGGTTCACGTCCTCAACCTTTTCTATCGGGATCACCTGTCCTGGCGCCGTCTGCAACTCCTCGAACACCCCGACGACCGCACTCATCATGTCTTTCCCCGTGACGACCGCCTCGGCCAGCCGCCGACTGATCGCCGCCCGCGACCATCCATCCAGCTTTTCGGCCAACCGCATCGATTGTTCGTTCACCGCTGCCAACTCCTCCTGTTCGAGTTCTGCACGCGGGTCAGCCCGTTCTGGGTCTGCCAGCGGGTCCACGCTCGCTCGCCGCTTCTGGAACTCTGCACGCCGCTCAGCGCTCCGCTTCGCCGCGATGTCTCGCGTTCGTTTTTCTCGACCCTCTTGCGTCCCGAGTTCGGCCTGGGCACTGATGCGCTCCAGCTCAGCCTCTTGCGCCTTGATACGCTCTTCCTGTTCGAGGGTCTTCCCGAACATGTGATCCGGTCCTTCCTCGACTCGCGCGTCCGGATGGTTTGAATCGACTTTCGCCTGCACTTCCATGTCGACCGTCGCCTGGAACTCCGGGGTCTCATCGACGACTTCGAAACCGTCCTCATCGACCGTCGCTTCATCGTGTTTCTCGAATGCCTGTTCATCGACCGAAACTACTTCACTGGAGACGTTCTTACTTGACATTGGAACTCACTGGTTCCTGAAGGCGCTCACGCGCCCGACACCGCGATGCTCCTACATCGCGGATTTCCTCGACGACAACGACCGACAGACTCGTCTGCGCGCTCTCGCTCGCGCCTTCGCGAGCGCCCTACCGGGCGCGAGCGAGAGCGCGCCCGAGGCGGACGACCATCCAGCACCGCGCGTCGACCCGCCCGGAGCGAGCGGCCAGCGCATTCCCCGTTTCGCCCGCGACGCAACCACGTCCGTCGTGGGTCGGCGAGTCCCGGAATCCTCCGGAAGTCCGGGACCGAAACGGGAGAAGCGCTGGCGCCGAGGGCACATGCATTTTAGCCCGGAGCGGGCGCTCGCGGTGCGGAGAGCGCCCGCACGCCCGGAATGGTCGGTCGCGAGCGACGCGGAGGGCGGCACGCGGCGCGCGGGGCGTGCCGTTGAGAAACACCATTCAACCGGGCCCGACGCTTAGTGACCCAGCCGACGTCCTGGTGGACGCAGAAAGGGCGAGGCCGTCTCGGTCACCGGGAGACAACGTCTCCCGAGCTCACGGCGCAAAGCGCCGTGAACGTCCCCCGATCCCGCTAGCACCGCAGGAACGAGGAGCGCAGCGGTGGTCGCGGGATGTCGAGCGGCCGAGGGCTTTCAGGCTGCGTGTGTCACGTCTCCGATTGGGCGTTCAGCTCTCGAAGGTACCAGCCCGCGGTCGTTCCGATCCAAACGCCCTCGACCGGGCGCATATCGAGATCGGTCGCAGCGGTTCGATGCGTCAGCCCCTCGGCAAGAATCAGTCGAACGATATCTCGAACGGTATCCTTCCTATACTGATCGACGATCGTTGCCATCGCCGCATCAACATATCCGTCCTCGTGGTCGTCACGCGGCGCTGCCGCTCGCGACAGCAGGAGCCCACAGACGTCATCGACCGACGCATGGGCGGCGTTCTCCGTTCGGTCTTGGACCTCGTAGCGCACGTCGCAATCAGGCATTGTAGCGTCCTCTCTACAGATAAGCAAGGCGAGTGCCTCGGGGCTTGACCCCGAGGCGGTTCACTGAGTGTCGGCCGGCGGATCGAGATACGTCTGCATCGTCTCGATGACGGTCCGGACGAAATCCTCTTGCAGTCGGCCCTGACGCCGGACGATTGCGGCGTGCTTCGGTGAGGCGACCGCCCAGGGAGAGGCGTAACTCTGGCGTGGCATATCGCCCTCGACCCAGTCAGCCGACTCGATTGGGACGGTTGCATCGTGTGGCGTCGTGGTTAGCGTGACCGTCATGTACTCCTCCTCACCGAACGGATGGGCGTCATTATTGAGGATCAGCCATGGGCGTGGATTCTCGGTGGACTTGAACGGATCTGGCCCCCAGACAACATCACCGCGCTGGTAGCTCATTCCTGATCCTCATCGTCGACGGCGTGCTCCAACCATTCGTCCATATCTTCCTCGCCGAAGCGGTCGTTCGCAGCGCGCGTGCTCTCGAGCATACTGGTGTATGCTGCGATGTCTTCGTCCTCGCCGAGTGTCCAGTAGTTGCCCTTGTGTCGGACGAGGTCCCGATCCTCGAGACGGGAGAGCACGACGCTGATACTCCCAGCTTTCACGTCGGTTGCATCGCGGATCTCGCTCTGCATGAACGCTTGGTCGGGATGCGCAGCGAGGAAGCGCATCACCCGCTCAGCGTTCGTTTCGCCGCCGTTCTGGAGTCGCTCCTCGGAGGATGACTCGAATGTCTCGACGTCGATTGGCATATGTATTCATTGTCGCCGAGCGTATTAGGTGTATCGGCGTATTTCTGGACCAGAACGATTGTCGACACGCCCTCGCAGCTTTTTCGCTGGACGCTCATTCTGACTCGACAACGTGGTCATCAAGGTCGCGCGTCCAGTACGTCGCGGGCCCACCAGGACTACAGCGGACACAGAGGTGTACTGTTCCGTCGAGGTGGCCGAGTTCGACGCGGAAGGACGTGAGTGCCGGCAGCGTATCGACGATGCGTCCACAGCCGTCGTAGGCATGGTGGTCGAGGTCGTTGGAATCAGGGCGCTCCTGAATAGCGCAGTCGACGCAGATCGGGTGGGTGACCCGGTCGTCTTTCCCCAAGTGCGGGCGTCGCCGAGTTCCGAGCCGGGGAGCGCACCGCAGAATGCACACCCAGAGAGTGTTTGCAGCAGTTACGCGTCCTCTTCGTCGGCGTCGCGTGCGGCCGTCCAGCCACGGTGGAAGACGGCCAACTGTCTGATCGAATCGAAGGCCGCGTTACTGGGCTCGTGAACGAGTACCCGTTCCTCGGCGACAGGGGTAACTACACCCGCCTCGACGAGGTCCGCGGCGAGGTGCCGCGCGCCGGTCTCATCGATGTCCTCGGTCGCAACCTGTGTGGCGTCCTGGTCTTGGGCTACCAGTTCGTCTTCGAATCGCTCATGATCGTGTGATGCGTCGTCGTATCTGTTCGGGCCATTCATATGGAAATCAACTCTAGGCACGCTCACCTGCGCGCCTCGGCCCTCACGGCGCCGAAAAAACTACTGACGGCACTGTGCTCGCTGTGACCGACGTCGGGGAGAGATGACGCTGCTCACTTATTAACCAACACTCCGGCCCTTGTCGCGGCGAGTGTTGGTTAAGATATCACCTGCTTCGCGTCTCGTACTGTAACTCTTGGAGGCCCTTCACCGCGAATGTATCAGGCTCGTTGACGGATGATCCGTGGCTCTGATTCGTCGCGAGGGAAGATGGGCGTGAGAGACGGTTCACTAGCTCCTCCCGGACGTCCTCGCGACTGATTCTTTGCTCGTGCCAGCCAAGGCGTCCGTCGTAGTGACGTTTCTGGAACGTCTCGCCGACGTCGTCGGCTACGATGAACTGCGTCCGCTTCATCCCCCAGACATTCGAGGAGATGTACTCGGCACCGACGTCTTCGTGGGTGAGTTCGACGAGAGTGCATTCGACGAACGAGACGATCGCTTCACTGTTACGAGTGTTCGGAACGGACAGGCGGAGATCCGACCAGGGCGGTCTCGACGCGTTGAGATGGGCTGGCACTCGGTCAATGCCATGGTCTCGGTGGTGCTGTCGCTCAGAATGCATGCGTTGTTTCGGGGTAGTTCGAAACCCCGTCACCCGTCTCGGGGGTGAGAAACGCTACGTTGCGGTCTCGACGTTACTTCGAGTCACTTCCGAACAACCGTTTCGTCCGGCCCCATACGGACGCTGTCTCGGACTCGTTATCGCCTTCACCAGTATCGGCAGGGGTCGATTCTTGGGGATCCCCTGGCTCTCGGTCACGGGTTGCCAGCTCCTCGGTGAGTCGCTCGACTTCTGCTTCGAGGGTGTCGATCCGCTCGGTTTTCTCCGCTAGTGTCGCCTCGAGTTCGTCGATACGCTCGCCCAAGAGCCGGTTCTTCTCGGCTAGATACGCACGGCTTCGCTCCGAGTCACCGGCGTCGACACCTGGAGACGAGTCGGCAGCTGGGTCGTGGGCGTCCGCGGTGTCGTCGCCGGCGTCCGGCTCGTAGAACTCGGAGGTGGTCGCAATCGATCGCTCGATGGTCTTCTCACCGTACGTCGACCCGTCAGCGTAGTGGACCTCGTCCCATTTCTCGCGGTGGAGTTCCGACTGGCGGAACAGTTGGTCCATCTGCGTCTGGTCACCGCCGGTCCAGAACGCCAGCAGACAGCACAGCGCCATATCTGCCTCGGAGTGGCTGTCGTAGCCGCCCGTGTCTCCGTTCCAGAGCCGCTCGAACTTCTCGCCGTTCGACGCATTCCGGGCTTTCTCGAGGAGTTCCTCATCCTCGAGGTCGACGTCAACGCCAGCGTCGACCGTATCGGTCTCCGTTGACTGGTCGTCAGTGCCATCACGCTGCTCGGACTCGGAGGCTGTGGCACGCTCGGTGTCCTGGACGTACTCACGATGAATCGCTGTGAGCGCGTCCTGCCGGCGTGCTACACGATTCGGTTGCCGCTCGACGTGGTCGCCAGTGACGGTGAAAAAGCGGGCCGTGTCGTACAGCTCGACGCTCCCGCGACGGTTCCGCCCCTCGGGGAGTTCCCCCTTGATGAGGACGTGGTAGCCGGTGCCCGACGGCGACACCTCCGTGTAGGAGTCGAGTCGCTCGATGATGTCCCGCGCGGCATCGTCGACGTCGCCGGTCTCCGGATCGCGACAGTCGTCCAAATCAACGCCGACGACGGGGTCGTCGTCGGTGAACACGAACCCGACGCCGTCCGCGTGCTCTGTCTCGGTGTACTCGAGTGCCGTCTCGACATCACTCCAAGTATCGGATTCCGTCGACGACGCGAACCCACCAGCCCCCGGCGTCACCGGAATCTTCGTCGGTTTCCCATCTCGCTCCTCTTCGCGCCAGCACACCCACTGCTCGCGTTCGCGCAACGCCTCCGGAATCGCCTCCGGCTCGTTGACGATCGGTTCACTCATCTTCACGTAGCACCTCGCATGGCTCTCACTGGCTGTGAGCCAGCACAGAATTCACGCTTCTCTGCGTCTCGATCCAATCCCTTGGTCCCAACGGGGACCCCCCGTTCTATCCTAGTTGGTTGTTGGGTGGAACACTCGCTATAGCTGGTTGAAAATCGCTGGACGTGAGTGTGTTCCACCCATTTCGGTCGTTTCGTTGGTGTTCCACCTATTGAGGATTTGGGTGGAACATGCCGCCGTCGGGTGATTCTCGACCAGAGGGTCTGATCGGGTAGGGTCATGATTCAGTTTGGGTGGAACAGCTCCCGAGAACTCGCGATGAAGCTGGGCATTGGACCGTGTACATCCATTTCATGGTTGAGAATCCTCCTCAGAGCGGAGGCGGACACCAGTGTAATGCCGGACGGGTTCTCCGTCGATTCGCTTCTTCGTGGAGTCCACCTCGATGTGGGTGTTGAGCTTCCGTGTGAACCAGCTCTTGTTCAGCGGATCCTCGATGTCATGAGTCTCTGCCCAGTCGTTGTAGAGGCCGAATACGTCATCTTTCGGTACGGCTCCATCTGCGTCTTCGATAAGATATTCGTCGACGAACGATTCGAACGACGGTGGCGATGAGGTTTCCTGCTGTTCCTCGACTGTGCTATCTGGCTGAGGAGCCTGGTCAGGTTTTTCAGCGGCCGCTGAACCAGATGATACTGGGTGGAGCGACCCATCGGTGATTGCCGAGAGTGGCCGCTTCTCACCGTCTTCATACACGACCGATTCCGCCTCATCGTGAAGGATAACGATGCCGTACGTCGAACGCGTGTAGTCTGGTGCGGGGAGTTCGGCTTCGGGGACGAATGGCTTCTTGATACGCACCCAGTCGTCCTCAAACGCCGATTTCGTCTCGTAGATCTGTTGCTCACCGTGCTCGTATACTACGTACTCGTCGGCAGCGTGGTCGTAGCTGTAGATGGCTGGCACACGATCCTTCGAGAGGTTTCCAAGCGACGGGAGGCGGATGTGTTCCGTCCCGCTGGTATCACGGAGGACGATCTCGTCGCCATCACGCTGCCAGATATTGTGAGTCCCGTTCTCGTTGTCGGTCGCCGGTCGCACGGCCGTCACTCCACCTTCTTCGGTCGCCCCGCCGTTGAATGTGAGATTCGAGTCAGTCGTGTAGAACCGCGTTTCGTCATTCTGGAGGGTATGAACGGGTGGTGTGAGAATGCCGTCGACACGCTCGGCCCACTCAGTTTCGTCGTTTCCTGGTCGAACGACAAACAGCGGGATATCCCCTGCTGCTTGGGCCTTCCGGAGGTTCGTGAGTACCTTTGCGGGATTCTCGGGCGTCGTCGTCTCGACCTCGATCGCGAATCGGTCGTCAACCTTGGGATGGCTCGCCCTCGCGTCAGGTTTCTCGCTGCCATCCTGTGCGAGGATCGAGACGGTGCAGCCGAGTTCGCTGAGTTCTTCTTCGATCTGGAGGAGTGCCGTATCGTGGTCATGTCCGCCGGCGGCTTGTACGCCCCCAGTCTCGGGTGTCGCGATGTCTTCGCCAGCGTCGGTCAATCGAATCCGTATTTCGTCTGCTTCGATATCGACGGTCGTATCGAGATGGCGTGATCGCTCGCGGATATCTGCTAGTTCCTCATACGACGGTGGTTCGGCATCGACTTCTTCGAAGAGCCGCCTGAGTTCCTCGTCAACCGCTTCGACATCTACCCAGCCGTTCTCTTCCCGACAGCCGTCTCGAAGCTGGCGGCTTCGAACCACCTTCGCTAGCGCGACGTCTAGGTCGTCGCTTTCGATGCTGAGTACCTCGTGTAATTCGGCAGGTGCGCTCGCTGTCGACACATCTGATTCCGCTGGCACCCCGTAGTCGTCACTGATGTCCTCGTGCATCGAGGCGAGCGTCTCAGTGAACTGTTCTTCTTCACGCTGTGTCAGCGGGTACTCACTCTCGGGATGGCCCGGCGGGATTTCGAGCGGTGTGAGACTGAACGGATACGGCCCGGTTTCTCCGAATGCTGGGCTCGGGACGCTGCCGATCCACTCGCCACGGGGTAACGAGCGAATCCGGTTGGCGAAATCGTCCGGGTCCATCTCCTCGTGGGCCATCGCCCGAGCCAGTTCTCGGTCGACGTTGATCTTGCTGACGAGTGAGGTCCCGATGTTGTTCAGGGCGTTCAGGTAGACTTTCCGCCCACCTTCAGCTTCCAGTTGCTCGGGGAACTGCATTGAGAGGCCCACTGAAAGCCGGAATCCTCGTCCTTTCTCGAGGAGGTCGTTCATGATATCGGAGACCACGACTGAGGCCGCTTCGTCGACGAGGAGGTTCACGACGTAGTCGTCGGAGTACTGGGTGAGGTCGCGCTTGCGGTCTTTGAGCGCGTCGTCGAGATTGGTGAGGATCATGCCCGTCATAATCCGGGCGGCCTCGTCGCGAAGATCGCCGAGGTCGAACAGGATGACTTGGTTATCGTCGAGCACTTCTCGGAAGTCGAACTGGTTCTCGGTGTTGTTGAAGATGCGGCGCAGGTGGGGGTTCTGTGAGATGTAGTTGAGGCGGTGTGTAACCCCACCCATCACGTTGTCGAAGGTGGTCGAATCGTGTTGGAATTGCCGCCGGATCATGCGGGAGACTTCCTCGTCGCTCGATCGGGGTGCGTCTGCGAGATTCGGCTGTGGCGGGCCGGCTTCCCACAGCTGGTCGATGACGTGTTCGAGCTGTCGGTGGGCGAAGTAATCGGTTGACTCCCGGTACTGGCCGTTTTCACGGCCGTATTCCTCGTCGAACAGCGCGGTGATGAGCGTCTTGATGAGGGTTGGGGCGACCGTCGCCCGCTTGTATCGGTCCTCGTCCATGACGAGCTTCAGGATCTCTTCGTAGTGGTCGGCTTTTCGCCGGACTGCATCCTCACGGCGGCGGCCACTCTCCAGCGAGGGTTCGAGATCGAAAAAGGAGAATCCGGGAAGCACGTCCGGGATCGGGAAGTGGACGACGTTCTCCTTGAGGTCGGTCATCCCGAATCGGCGCGCGTGGGCCCGCATGTAGTTCTGCGCCATCTCGTCGTTTTTCGGAAGGACGAGGATGGTCGGTCCCTCAGTGTTGTCGTACAACGAGAGCATATCGTTGAGGAGGGCTTTTGACTTGCCTGAGCCGGTGGTACCGAATCGTCCGTAATGCATCGGCAGTAAGCGGGGCGGAATGTGTGTCGGGATATCTTCGGGGTCGCCAGTGTCGTCGAGCGCGTACCCGATAGCCATCCCGTCACGGAACTCGCTCATAATGTCTTGGTGAGGGCGGGCGAGCGGATTCCGGCTCTGTTGTTCCGCACGCGTTCCACGTTCGCCTTCCACGGAGAGTTGGTCCGAAGAGGGAACGACGAGGAAGTTCGCGAGTTCGCGGCCGCTCAGGACGAACTCGGGTCGAGTCTTGCCACGGCCGGTCGTAAGCTCGCGGTCCAAAAGCCGTTGCAGCGCGGTTCGTGCGTGCTGCTCTTTTTTAGCCTGCCGCAAGCCGTTGTCGCGCACCCGTTCGGCCTCCACTTCGTAGCACGGCCCATCGAGTGTATCGAAGACGGGGGCAAGTGACTCCAACCGCTCGTCGAGTTCCTCACGCTCGTCGTCACCAGACGGAACGCCAAGGGCGCGAATATTCGCGGTAAACGAGCGCTTCGCGTTTTTCGCCTCGATAGCTCCGACACGAGCTGTTTGTGTGTCACTCAACTCCTCCCGGCTTCGGCGGTCGGAGCCGTCGTCAAACTCCAAGAGTGGCCCCAAAAACCGCTGCGCCCAGGTATCCCGCCCCTCGATGATGTCTTCCATACGAACTTCAGCATCGCTCTGCCAGCTCGCCCGTCGCTGGAAGACGACGTGGAACGCTAGTGGGGCACTCGCCTCCGTCAAGTCATCGACGAGCGACGCGAGCGCGCCACCAGGCTGGTCGACGGCATCGGGACTATCGTCTACATCGTCGCCAGTGAACGGCGAGAGCGAAGACATCCAGTCCTGTTTCCGAGTCGCCGAGCCCTGCCACCGGACGCCGAGTGGGGAGACGGTATCAGTCGCTGGCCGGGCAAGTACCGTTCCCTCTGACGTCATCGTTGGTTTCGCCAGCGTTGTGACCGGCTCATCCCTGGGAATCGCATCTGGTGGGGCGAGTTCGAGGGCAGTATCCCCAATCTCGATGATGTGGTCGACAGATGGGTCAGCGACCGTCTCTCCATCCGCGGCTGATTCGGCGTCTACTAGCTCGGTTTGATTGTTGTCGTCAGTCGCTAGTTCGTATTGCTCGTCAGGACCGAATTCGTACTGGAGGTCGTCCGACTCATACTGCTCGACGAATGTCTCCTGGTCGAATTCGACGGGCTGCACGAGTCGCGATGCAACATCGACCTCGGTGCGTTCGATGTCGAACGTCTCGGGATAGATCGACCGGAGACGCTTCTCGAGAGTGTCCAGATGCTCGTTGGCTCCGTAGTAGAATTCGACGGGCTCATCCGCACCGTCACTGAGTGCGAGGAATTCGAACCGGGGAGGTGTCTCGCTATGTAGTGGATTCAGTTTGTCGACCAGCCCTGTCGAGTCCCTTGCGGTCAGTTTGTGGAGGCTTTCCAGTGCCTGGGGCACACGCTCCGGCGTGAGTTGTTCGGATGTCGGCGTCACGCGAAGGTACTCACGCATTGTCATCACCTTCCTCTGAGCCCCCATCGGTCTCCGCCGGCGTCCGCTCGGGTGCAGTTTCTCCATTCCCGGTTGCTCGGGCTTCGAGGTCATCCTGGAATGTCTGGATATCCGGATTCACAGCGTCTTCACCAGCACCGGGGAGTGAGGTTCGCCGTTGCTCGGTCGGCTCGAAGTCGATGACCTGCTTCTCCTTGGCCATCGCTTTGACCTGGATGCCACGCCACTCGCCATCGACGCCCACCAGCGCCTCGGAGAAGCCAGCGTCCTCGTTGCCCGGCACGGCGTCCTGGACGAACCGCATCTGCGCGTAGTTCAGGCCGAACTCGTCGGCCCACTCCTCGTCCATCCCGTCGAGGCGGTGGAACTGCTTGACCGCGCACTGGTCCAGAATCGCCTCGGATTCGGCGTGCTCGAAGAACTCGTCGACCGTCTGGGTGACCAACCGAATCGAGAGATCGTGGTGACGGTGGTGGCGGAACACCGTTTCGAGGAACGCCAGGCTCGCGGCGTCCTGCATGATGTATCGCGCTTCGTCGATGTAGAACACGACCTCCTTGTCCGAGGTTTTCGCCCGCTCGTACACCAGCGAGATGAGCAGCTGCATCGTCAGCGCCGTGCTACTGTCGACGCTGCCCTCCTGCTGGGCGAGATCGAGATAGATGACCTTCTCGTCGCGGATATCGAAGTCGGACTCCTGGCCGAGGTTGCCGTGCCGACCGCTCTCCTCGAAGGGCCGAAGCTGGTCGAGCAGCCACGTCGCGTCCTCCTTGATCTTCCCCGCCTCCTCGTCAGCCCGTACGACGAACTCCTCGGGCTCGTCGACCATGTCCTCGAAGACGTCCATCATATCCCGAATCGTCGGGCTCGGGTTATCGTGCGTGGAGATGTCGTCGGTGATGCCGTTGCGCTTGTACGCGCGCTTGAGGGCGAGCTCGAGCGTGGTGCGCCGGTCTCCCAGTGAGATACCCCGGAGGGCGAAGAAGTTGGTGAGGAAGCTCATCGCGTCGTCAAGCTTCTCGTTGAACGGGCTCGCGTCCTCACCCATCGCTCGCTGGACGTGTTTGGGCGTCTCCCGGATCTCCAAGGGGTTCAAGCCGAGCGTCCCGCCAACCGTGATGCGTTTGGCATCGAGCGCTTCCGCGACGCCGGCCCAGTTGTTCAGCGGCTCGAGGATGATGCCGATACGGTCCTTGCTCTGCTCGATCGAGCGGATGAAGTTCTGCTTGGAGCTGAACGACTTCCCGGAGCCGGTGTCGCCGACGGTGAACATCGCGTAGCCGTTATCCCGCGCGAACGGGTCGATGACCACGGGACTCTGGTTGTCCTTGTGAATCCCGAACTCGACGCCGCCCTCCTCGAGAATCGTCGCGTTGTGCGGCGAGGAGAGTAACGCCCCGACGGCGCCGCCGAGGGCGATGGACTCGCGGCCGAACTCGTTGTCACCGATGGGTGCGGCGGACTGGAGGGCAAGGTCCTGCCGGCAGATCGCGGTCTTCGGCGTGAGGTTCGATGGATCATCGCGGAGCGCACTCTTGACCTCCTGGACGGCGTCCCGCAGTTCCTCTTTCTCGTCGGCCCGGACGGTGATGAACATCCCCTGGTCGAAGACGTTCGCGCCATTCTCGACGGCCTTGTACGTCGCTGCGGCCTCGTTCGCTCGCTCCTGAAGGTAGGCGCTACGGACGCTCTGTTCGATATCGGCGTCGACCTGCAGGTCGTCCGCGATGTCCTGCAGTTCGTTCCGGGCCCGCTCCTGGTTCTTCGGCGTGATGTGGGCCGTCAAATCGAACTGGACGTCCGTCATCTCGAAGAGGTCGCTCAGATAGCCATCGCTGGGATAGTCGGCGTAGTCGGCGATGTACAGCGTCGTCGTCCACTGCTCGCCGACGTGGGCTGCTCGCGTCTCCCACTCGATGGCTGCCGGCGCAGTTACCGTCTTGTGCGACTCTGAGATATCATCCAGGATCTGCCCTTCTGCGTTGCCTTCCTCCAGCGTCTCTTCGTCGAGGACGTCCGAGAAATCGACTTCCTCCTCGTCGTTAGTGCTGTGATATCGACCCCACAGAAGCTTGCCAGCGACGCCGAGAATGACGGCTAGAAGGACGTAGAGTGCTGCGCCTTCGGTCGACGTTGGATTCAGTAACCACTCGGCGACTTGGTCGGTTGCCCTCCCGCCGGCCTGAAGAAGGACACTAAACATCGGACTCGTCCTCCCGGCGCGAATGGCCGACGATCGATTGCTCTCGAACGACGCGCTCTGCGTCATCGTAGTCGTGTTCCCGACCGTTCCAGAAGTCCATATTCAGCACGAACAGCTCAACCGTACTAAGGCGACGAGCGGACCAGCCAGAGGATTGCTGGATGAACTCGGCCCGCAGGTCGTTGACGCGACTGTCCAGCTTCTCGAACATCTGGGTGCGGCGCTCGACGTCGGTGAGATCCTCGCGGCGGGTGACGAACGGGTTGAACAGGAACCCGATGACGGGGAACTGGGTCAGCTTCTCGACGGGGGTACCCTCGTCTTGGTAGCGATCATAGACCTCCAGGGGGCTGACCTCGACACCGATGTAGTACCGGACCTGCTGAATGCCCCGGTCACGCATTTCCTTCGGCCGTGTCTCCCGGTATTCTTCGAGAAGTTCCCGGAAGATCGGGTTCTGCGTGACGTCTTCGTCGGAGAGGCGATTTTCGATATTTTCGATGATTTGCTCGACCGGGAACGAGCGAGTTGTAGCGTGGACTTTGAGCTTCGAGTCGAGTTCCTTATTAGCGAATTCCTCGCCAGCCTCCTGAAGCTGTGCCCAGTCGTCGGACATTGCGAAATCCATGTTCCCCGGCTGGATCTCGACGAACGCTTCCATCGTCCCGTCCGCCCGCTGGATGGTACCAACGCCGGGCCACGCCCGCTTGACGTTCGTGAGGTCCTGGGTTCGTTCGTCAGGTTTGAACGGCGTATAGTTGGCGAGCCCGCCCTCATTCCGTGTCGTCTCATTTGTGCCGCTCTCTGCGTTGTCTGGGGCGCTGAACGTAATCTGTGGTCGCTTGGCGTACCGATAGACGTCTTTCGTCCACGTCCAGGCGTTCAAGTGATTCGGTGAGACGTAGATGACGGCAACGCCGAACCCCAAGCCGCCAGCTACGAACGGGAGGGCAAGTGACTCGATACCGGTGAGGCCGGCGACGAACAACCCGATAATGGGGAAGGCAATGAGAACGCCGACATCACCCTCCTCGATGTTGAGGTACGGGATACGGCCTTTCTCTCCGAACTGATTCATAATTCGCCGTGCAGCTGCGTCTTTATCGGTTGACATAATTACTGGGTCCCTCGATCAAACTCCGTATCGCGTTTGTCATTCGATGTGTTCGCTGTCGGCTCGCCCGGGTCGTTCTCGGTTCTGCGGTACGACGGCTTACCGCTGCCCTGATCTCTATTGTCTCCACGGGCGGCTGCTTTCTGGGCGACAGCTTGTCCTGCGGCCGCTTTCGGCCCCCACCGGGCGGCAGTTGTCGCGACGCCAGCACCACCGACGTAGGCTCCAGCAGCGACACCGCCGACGAGTGCCGCCCCTTTCGTAGCACCACCGACGACCTTGGCAGTCAGCGGAGTCGCGTATTTGAACGTCTTCCACGTGACATAGAGAGCAATGAGAGGCAGTGAAGCGGCAATCAAGTATTTCAGAAACGCACTATTTGGTGTGAGCGCCCCTTCAGAATAGAGCAGATCGTATCCTTTGAACACGACTGCTGCCGGGAGGGGGAGAACCGCCAAAGGAACAAACCGCTTGGAGAATCCCATCGCGATGTCCGAAAGGACTGGAACATTACCATAGCCGAGAGCAAACGCTATCGGCATCCCGTAGACATACACGTAAAGTAACACCTCTCGAATGTAGTAGAGGGCCTCAAGTGCCCACATCGAGAGGCCGCCAACGATTGCGAACACGAATGCAAGCCCTGGATTGGTCAGTGACTCTTTGAGGAAATTCAGCATCGCGTCACCCAGGGATTCTAGACTCGGCATCAACGCAATTGTGAACCCGTCGACGATGTAGAGACCAAGAACACTGACCCAGTACCAGCTGATGATGAGAAACGCACCAACCCACGCCGTCTTCTTTGTCCGTCTCGCTTCATATGCACTTCCGATATTGAAAATCCGGACCGTGTGTCGCCCTTGAACGCACATCACCAGAAGGAGCAGTGAGATAAGCATAATCTCACCTCCAACCAACGCATCGCGAATTGCTGGCCAGGGGCCGTTCGTTGGCGCACCAAAGACAAATGCACCTTCCGTTTCGGGCGTCGGAGTCCCGAACATCTCTTCAGTGAGGGTTTCATAACCGGTGTTCAATCCCTCCATGAAGAGGGAGATCACCCAATCGACGACGTCTTTGAACCCCTCTAGAACGACATCAATCAGGTCTACCATGATTAGTCCTCACTAATCGTGGCCTCGCAATTATTGAACTCCTCTGACGCGGAGTAGTGGATGCTGTAAGTATTGGAAACTCGGTTAGTCCCTACTCGTGTTTCTAGAATGACTTCGAAGCTCCCGGTTTGTTCTTCGCTCTCACACGAAGTCCCCTCTCCTCGAACGAACGCAAACGGTGAACGGTAACTGTACAGTGTCAGCTGTTCTCCCGGTTCTATGACCACCTCGTCAACTTCTGTATCTTCTTCTGGGTCGTATATGCCACTGACATCGTCGTTTTCATCATAGTTCGTCCCTTCCTCATCCGAGGGATATGGAACATCTCCAATAAAGAGGAGCTGCGTGATCGCATCCGGGCCATTACCTTGGTTTTCAACAGATACGAAGGCCTCTTTTGAGATTTTGTCACTTGAGCTATCCCACATCTTTTCAGACTGATTCTTCCCGATCCCCATCTCCACGATGCTAAGATTCGGCTGAATGGAAAGAGCGGACTCCTGCACAGTCTCTTCGCCCTCTAGTGCGAGAACGCGATACTCGCCTGGAACGTATGACGTTCCAATCTCAAACGAAACCTGCTGTGCTCCTGTCGCTACATCACGTTGACCGAACAGTTCTTTATTCGGCTGGATGAGGTTGACTTGGCTGACATCGGTGTCTTCTGAGAGTTCCACCACGAGCGTTGTCCCATCAACAGCAACGCGCTGAAGTGGACCTTGGTCATTCTGAGATGGAGACCCATTACTGGGTGTTCCGGAGTTCCCATTCGTATTCATACACCCAGTAATGGTTGTGAGTGCGACGCCAGCGACTGTTCGGAGGGCGGTTCGCCTACTGATGGGTGGGGATTCTCGTTTCATGAATTACGTTGGAAGATGTCGTCCGGACCGAGCATCCGCAGGACTCGGCGTCCCGCGTAGAACATTACGACGAACGGGATGAGCTGCCAGCCCACCTCGAAGAGGAACGCAAACCAGCCGTCGATGGTTCCGAGCGAATGCCAGCGAGCGGTCGCCGTGTCGCTCACGTACGCTGGATCATGCCCGAGCCACGAACCCGGATGGTAGCGAGCCGTGTAGATGCCCGGTTCATCGATGGGTACAATCGCCACCCCCGAGGCATTAGTCTCGACACGCTGGTCCGCAACCGTGATGTACCCGTTCCGGGTGGTGCCGCCGATTGGATATTGACGGCTCTCGTCGAGCGTGATCGGTGCGCCGGTTTGATTGTCGCGAAGTTCGACCCTGAGCGTCGCTTGCGACTGGTTCTGCTTGATGACCCCGACAGTGAGATTGCTGCGGCGGAGCTGCCGCTCAGAGCCCCTGCCTGGCTCAGCAATTGAGGCATTCACTCCGCGAACGATGCCCGCTACCTGGAGCGCCTCACGGTCGACGTTCTCGGCTCGAACGGCGACGCCGTACGTCGTCGTGTATGACTGGTTGACGATGTCGATATTGATGTTCTCACCGATGGTGCCGACTGGTGACGGGCGGTCAGTCCCCCAGGTCTCGATGAGTTCTGGTCCGTCTCGAACCGGCTCGGCACGCGGCCCGATCCGTGAGGGATAGGCGTGGACGTACACCGGAATCGCGTCTGACTCGACGGTGGCGCTATCCGTGCGATTCGACCGGACGAGCGTGTCCCAGTTGGTGTTCCGAGCGGTGTAGAACCGCCAGATGCCACGGACCCGTGTCTCACCGTCGTCCGTGAGCGTATATCCCTGCCACGGCCGCGACTGGAAGATGGCCACGCCGGCATCGCCGTTCGGATACTCAGCGTAGTAGGGGGACGCCGAGAGGTCGTAGATCTCGGCAGTGATCGAATCGGAGACGTTGCGTGATTCCGTCTGATAGGTGACGTCGACGTTCGTCCGGTCACCCAGGTCGGTCCTTACAGTCTTCTTCAGCCGGACGCTTATCTCCGCTTCCAGCGTGAGATTCGCACTCCAGTCGTCCTCGATCTGGTAGTCGAGGGCAGGCGTATGGGACCCGTCACGCTCGGCGATGGTCTCGCCGTCCTTCTTCAACCGGACTTCTTCGATCTCGTGCTCCGTGAGCGACCACGAGATAGTCGTGTTGCCGGAGGAACTCCCGTTGGGCACGCGAACGCGGTAATCAACGAACCCGCGCATCGTCCCATTCGGCGCGATGTAGAGTGGGGCTTCACCGGACTCAAGGTGTCCACGAGTAGAGGGCTGGACGGCGAAGATCGTCGCGTGAGCATCCTCGATAAAGACGCCGTCCTCGAGGTCCGCGTGCTGTGGATGCACGGACGTATCTGGGCCGCCGGCGTCGAGGTCCTCGAAGTCGTTTCGCGTCCACGTCGCCGCAGTCGCCGGCGGTTGTTTGAACGTGATATCCGTCCCGTTTGCTACTTGATGGACAGCGGAACGGTTCTCGCCGTACCGCTGGCGGTACTCCTCCTGACCGATATAGTTGTCTGCGTCGCGAGACCAGAGGGTCGCGGATTCGTTCTCGGAGAGCCCGTTCCTCTCCGTCCCCGGTCGCGGCGGATCAGCGGCGACGACACCCGTGACTAGGCTCGTCGCGAGCAAGCCGGCCATGAGCACGGAGAGCTCTTGGTGGTTCATAGGGCTCGCAACGGGGACTGCGGGGTGGTTACCAGGGAACGAGGTCAACGCACGTCGCGAGTGGCAGGTTCATCATCGACCCGGCAACCGTGTACAGCGGTCCGAGGATGACGAGGACGACTGTGGACTTCATCGCCGAGCGCTTGTGGCGCTTGAGGCTCTCCTTCTGATCGGGGTTGAGGGTAAACATCTCGATGAGGGAGTCTGCCTGCCAAACGATGGCGAGGCCGACTATCCCCAGCGCGGTAGTCAGCTGGAAGAACCCCTCAATCATGCTCGGGAGGTTGTCTGCGCTACAGACAGCGTTGTCCTGAGCGGCAACTGGCTCGACAGCGAACAGGCCTAGGAGGACGAACGTCAGCGCGGCTTGTCGGGGAATCCTGCCCGTCAGTAGTGACTCGGTGTCGGTACTACGCTCAGGGTCGGAGGGAGTCTGATCCTGTGACATAGCGGGTTAATCATCGGCGGCATCTCCAGTCGGTGGCTGGCTCTGCTCGTCTTCAACGAGCGACTGGAGGTCGTCGAATCGGTTGGTGTCCTCTGCGATCTCTTCCAGTGTGTAGCCCTGCTCGCGGGCCCGTTCGAGGAGGTCGCGGAGTTCATCGGGATCAACACCGTGAACGTCCATTTCCTCGCGGAGAGCGCGGCGATAGAGGGCGGAGGCGTTGATGTGGTCGTTCCACATCAGGTACAGATCATCGATGTCCTCGATGGTGACTGACCTCGTAATCATCCATGCGGGTATGGGTGTGCCCTGGCTGAGTCCCGGTACATATTGGCGGCGTAGCTGGATGATACCTAAATGCTTTCTGGATATCAAGTGGCGTAATAATGTTTGAAGACTTATAACCGAATCACTAGTTCATGTCGCAGAAAAAGACTTAACCAACAAACCGGGGAAGAATGAGGGGGCTGTTGGTTAAGAATGAGCGCCAGCTCGCTTACTCGAGCTCCACAACTTCTCCACTTCCCTCGTCGAGGATTTCTCGCACCTCAGCCAAGAGCTCCTGGCCTTCCTCGTGGAGTGCTGTGCCTTCATCGAGGTTGCACTCGTCCGCGTCGAGTTGCTCAATAATCTCCTCGACGCGGCTCAGTCGGTCGTGGATTTCAGAGTCTTTTGCCACGCTTAGATCACCTCCAGCCAGAGCGCAGTGATGAGCAGCAACAGCACCAGAAGCACGGCAATAGCGGCCTTGTAGTAGACTGGCGGAAGACCCTCTGGTGCCGTCACCTCCTCGACAGCCTCTGCCAGTTCCGCCTCGTGTTCGTGCTCCTGCTGGAAGGTCTCGTACGCAGCGTCAAGTTGCTGCTCTAGCGGCTCGATCTCGCTGGCGAGAAAGTCATTCCGGGAGTTCGCGATATACTCGCCGGCGGCGGTGGGCGTGATCGTCGCGACGTCCGTCACCTGATCCGCGATGAGTCGGTCATCGGTGTGTCCAATCGCCGTGACCACCGGGGTATTGGCGGTGAAGATCGCCTCCGCGACCCGCTCCGTGTTGAACGCTTGGAGGTTCGAATCGCTCCCACCGCCCCGACCGATGATGATCGCGTCGACGTCCTCCGAGCGGTCGAGATGGTGGATGCCGTTCGCGATGGATGTCGGCGCGTTCGACCCCTGGACGGTTGCGTCCTTCACCAGGATGTCGACGGTGGGGTCCTGCTCGTGGATCGCGTTCTGGATGTCGTACCGGGCGTCCCCTCGGAGGGACGTGACGACGCCGACCCGCTCCGGGAACGCTGGCGGCTGCTGTTTCTGCTCGTCGTCGAACCAGCCACGCTCTTCGAGTTCGCTTCGCAGTCGCTCGACTGCAGCCGCCTGGTCGCCGTCGCCGACGACGATCACCTCCCACGGTTTGAGGTCGATTTTCCCACCTTCGACCCAGTAGTCGATATCGCCCTCGAGGATGACTTCGGTCCCGTCCTCGAGGTCGGCGTCCATCTCCCGGTAACGGTTCGCCCAGATCATACAGGGGAGTTCGGCGTCGCCGTCGGTGAGTGTGAAGTAGAGCGCCGTACTGTTCTGGTGAAGGTCAGTGACTTCGCCAATACAGCGGACGCCGTTGAGGGCAGGCGTGTCCTGGACGACCGATGCAATCCGGTCGTTCAGCTGTGACACGCTAAGAACCTCTTTCGCGTCGGGTTCGACCGCCTGCCGTTCGGTGTCCGGTGCGTCCGCCATCTCCGTTTCCTAACTTCTGAACAGGAACCTCAAAAAGCTACGTTCGAGTGACGGGGTCGGCTGCGTTACACAGGCCTACAGGTCGCGGGGCTGGACCGTCTTCCGGTCGTTGGCCTCGGCACGGTCGGCGGCGTCGTTGAGCAGTTCGGCAACTTCCTCGTTGAGGGCGTCGTAGAAATCGGCCGAGACGTTGTGCTCCGAAAGTTCGTCCTTCACGGCTGCTTTGACGATTAGGTCAGACATTCCATCGCAGGTTTCGCTTGGCCACCGTATAAAGGTTCGAACTTTCTCACCCCGGATTTCGGCCAAGTAGTATCGAGTATTCCCCTCTGAGCACCAGAGAACACTTAATCAATCCCCGAAAAGAAGAGAAATAGACAGATGCACGATTTAACCGGATTCCAGCGGGATATCTTGACCGTGATCGCCGGGCTCGACGAACCACATGGGCTCGCAGTCAAGGACGAACTCGAGGACTACTACGAACAAGAAATCAATCATGGCCGTCTTTATCCAAATCTCGACGACCTCGTCGACAAAGGCCTCCTCGAAAAGGGACAACTCGACAAACGCACGAACGTGTACACGCTCACACAGCGTGGCCGCCGTGAAATTGCTGCTCGTCGCGACTGGGAAACCCAGTACGTCGACCTCAGCGAGTAACACCTCTGTTTCCAGCGATCAGGGACGGTGGATGTCACCCACTCCAGCAACACTGCTTCTTTCGGACAGTTATCGGTTTAGAGACCATGGGCTCATTCAAGCAGGCCGAGCTCAGTGAGGCGGTCTTTGACGTGTCCCAGCGCGTGCTTGGCGTCCTCAGATTCATTTGCGCCGGTAATCACGAGTTTGCCACTGCCGAACAAGAGAACGACGACGTCGGGGTCGTCAAGCCGGTAGACAAGGCCAGGGAACTGTTCGGGTTCATACTCGATTTGCTCTAAGCCGAGCCCGATTGCGATTGCGTTCAAGTTCAGCGACTGCTCGAGGCTGGCACTGGAGACGATGTTTTGCACCTCGATCGGCGGATTACTCGCGACATCGATGCCTAACTCGCGGATATCATCGAAAACGATCCCGAGGGCTTCGTGAACGTCATCGACGCTTTTCGCACCAGTGCAGACGACTTTGCCCGACCGGAAGATCAGCGTGGCTGACTTCGGTTCCTGGAGGCGGTAGACGATTCCCGGAAAGTCCTCGGGGTTGTACTCGGCGCCGGGAAGGTCTGTGGAGAGTTGGTCGAGGGCGAGTTCTTGGCCGAGATCACTGGATGCAACAACGTTCTCGATGTGAATCGTGTCTGCCAGCGTGCTCATACAGAGTGTTCCTCGGACAACTCACTTAAAGTACGGCGGGTGAAAATTTGGGGCTCTGTTGAAACTCTCAACGGCTACTAGATTCGAGCGTAGGTCGCTAAGTACAGAGAATTCTCTTATCAGCTCGATTGATTAGTGGCTTAGGTTAACTTCTTTACTTCTCCTTGGTCAACTATTCTCAAGTCCTCCCATTTCAGGATGATGTTCAATTTTTCTACAACTTGCGCTCTATCTTTATCATTCTCAATATAGTGTCTAGGATGAGCTAATTTTTCAACAATAGATATTATATTTGATGGGTCTTCGTTATTTAGCTCTTTGAGGTTTTCTAAAATCGTACTCTTCCTTGCACTCTCTAAATCTATTCCTTTTTCTTTGGCCTCAACGGGGAATGTTGCAATCCACTCATGTATGCTGCCTTCTTTTGCATCATCCCAATCGATTTCAAAATTCAGACGTTCGAAAAATTTTTTAATTTCTGTCCCTTGTTTTATATCCCCGATAATTTCGGCGAGATAGTCCAGAGTTTCAGGGTCGAACTCTTCCAACCCGTCGTCTGTGAGAGGTTTTGTGCGATTTTCTAGTATCTCTTGGTAGAGCTCCTGGGCGATCTTGGAAACAGACATTGAATCTCCAGAAATCAGATATCGTTTGCCCAAAAGCTTGTGGTGGGAAAGTACATCTTGTGGTGTAATATCATAACAAACGGGGAGGATGACTTTATCCATCTCAGTCACATCCCGTTGGATTAGTGAATCTAATTCCTCTTGTGTCCAACTCTTCTCAAAGAAAGCTTCAGAAAGGATAACAACACCATAATCAGAGTTATGCAAACCGCGTTGAATTTCGTCCGGGATGCTATCTCCGACAGAGAGTTCAAAATCATCATACCATACGTTTAGACCGTAATTTTCCAACTCCTTAGCTAGAGGTTCTACAAATTCATCTTTATCTTCTCCCGCATGGCTTACAAAAGCATCCCACATATTTTCAGTTGCTTATTGCTATTTTAGCCCCTATGAGTTAAAAACTCACCTGTGAAAGTGATTCATCACAGGGCCATGCAGTGGCACGGGTTGAGCATGTAATTGGAATCCCCCTCCCGGAACTGAGCGAGGCTTGTACAAGCGCGCGTTTAAACAACTAACCTGTCATAGCTGAACTGTGCTACACTGTTGAATTGGTCAGTATAGAGGATGCATCTCCTTATTCCTAGGAGTATTCACCCAAAGAACAAACGGGTCAACTTGAAATTGGTTTCAATATGTCCGAGAATACGCCAGCACAGAATGAAGAGAAACCTCACAACGATAGTTCGTGGGCTACTTCAGAAATAACTCGAATCTTGAACCATCAACTCCAAGAAATACGGGAACAACGCAATCAAGCACTCAGGGTTCTCCGCGTGCAGTTTACCGTGGCTGGTATCCTTGTGGCGGCTCTAACCGCTGTTCTTTCGACTTCGATCACTACTGAACTACCCGTCAGAATTGTTGGAGAAGGGTTCTCAGGGGTAATAGCCGGACCGATAAGTGTAATTCTTGGAATATTCCTATTAGCTCGTGGCATTATTGGATTCTTTCGCGGAAGTTACTCAGCGTTAAACGTCCTCTCCGGTAGGCCCGTAAATTCGATTCCCTATTGGAAGCAAGTCACAAAGTTAGTTCTCCTTCTTGTCGGAAAAGGAGTTGACTATGGTCCAACACGAAGGGCAATAATAGGCCCAGAAGCGGCTGATTTGAGGGATATTATTGAAGACGAGAATCCAGCCAGATTATTAGGGGATCAAATAGACTGTATTGAAAAGAACAGAGATATTATGGAAGACAACGAGGAGAATTTATTTCACCTATATCGCAAGATGGCTTGGGGATTAACAACATTTGGAATTGGGGTTGTGATTCTGACATTCACTCTACCATCTCTATCCTGATCTACTCATCCCATCGAAAACCGGAACTAACCCTACATCCATTCGTCTTTAGCTAAGACTCACACCTCGGTTGCGTAGTGGTAGCGAGCGTCTCTTGTAGGATCGGTCGTTGTTGGTGGATCTTCTGTGCATCTTCGATCAGCCGCTCCAACAGCGGCGGTGGCGAGTACCCGAGATATTCGCCGAGTTCGTGGAGGATGAGCTGGGCGTGCGACCGGAAGGTCGCCGCCCAGCGTTCCGGCGGGAACACGATCTCATCGTCGGCCTGCTCGGTGACCAGATCCAACAGCTCACGACTCACCAGCAGCGACAGCAACGCCGCGTACAACAGAATTTTCACGACATCCGGATCGCTCGTGTCGAACTCGTCCAACTCGTACTGCGTCTTCAACTCACGAAACAGGGTTTCTACCTCCCACCGGCACCGATACAGCGTTGCGAGATCCGCCGGGAGAAACTCATTTCGCGGCAGATTCGTGATGTACAGATGGTAGTCGTCGGCGTCCTCGTCACGGACGCCGACGACGCGGAACCGCTTCGTGTCCAGCGAGCGCGTTCCCTCGTACTGTCCCCGCTTGAACTCCGCTTCGACCTCCACGTCGATGTACTGTCGGTGCAGATCGTCAACGACATCCTGGATCTGTTCACCCACCAAGGGCCTGGCGCGGCCGCGCCAGGCCCGTAACTCCTCCGTTATCACCGGATTCGCGTTCTCTTTCAGCCGACTCACGAAGTAGCCGTCGTTCTCGTCGATCAACGCAAAGCGACGGTACTTGAAGTACGCCAGATCGAGCAGAACTAGCCGTCCGTGCAGCCACGAACCCGTCTTGAACAGCGTGCTGTCGTGCGTTTTCTCGTCGGTCACGTCGATCCGTTCAATCGTCTCGTCGGTGGCATTGTGGAGCAGGTGGAGCTTCGCTCCAGCCTGCTCCTCGTGACGGGCTTGGAACTCCTCAGAGAGGAACTCGTGCAACCGCAACACGGTTCCGTCAGCGATCATCACGTCCCTGAATCGGTCGATATCAGCGTCAACAGCGTCGGGAACAGCGACCTCGTCGAGGCCGTGCTCGACGAGGTCGCGGAGGTACTCCGCGAGTGTCGGCGTCAACCGGTGATAGAAACCGCCTGGTGAGATCGTCTCATCAGCGGTCGAGTTGTAGCTCCGTCTGAACCCAGCGAGTGTTCGGCTCTCGCCTGCGGCGAAGCCGAACACGAGCGCCCACACGAGGACTGGAACCTGAAGCTTCCCTTCACGCTCGACCACGCCGAGTTCCTCGGCGTGCTCTTCGAGGAACTCGGAGGGAAACAATGTAGTGAGCCGACGCATGATTCTCGATGAGGAGGCTTTGGTGTGCACAGCCGTCGCCTCCTCATTCCTCTCGAAAAGAAGCCTCGATAAGCCGCCGCTGTCTCGTGGTTCTCCTCTTAGCTAAAGACGGATGTAACTGCCGCATTGCGCGGTTCAGTGAGTAGATCGTACTCACACGTCAAGGTTCTCAGTGTCAACTATGTCCGCCAGCGACGCTTCAGAGTCTTCAACTGAGAAATGGGCATGAACGCTCGATCGAAGCACCTGGAGAACCACTTCGGCCCCCGGCCCAGAGTGAGGTAGTGCTGCAGGCTTTTAATTTCGAATTAATCGCTGAAAGCACCTGCCACGAGCAGTGAGAAGACGAGCGTTGCCTCTGCCTCGACCTGCGTGTAATTCACCGCTCATCATCCTTTATCTTCCCCCTCGATACTGCCTCGTCCGGGGGCGCTCCAGAGAGTGATCCATCTCCTTCCATACCGGTCGAAATGTAGATGACGTAATCCGCCCCACCCCGGAACAGATTCGTCATGAATGGTGTTTCGGAACGCCACCTCCGACTGCGATCAGACCTGTCGTGTCAGCGAGCATCCCATCCTCGATAAGCAAGTCGTAGTTGTCAAGGATTTCGATGCCGACCCCCGAATCATACCCCTGTCTGTTATAGTAGAGAAAGTTTCCAACTTCTGCGTCCGTCAGCGCTGGACAGTACATGGGAACGTCATTGTAGTCAGACGGATTCTTGAGCGTGTCATCGCTACCGTCCCGCCGTGGCCCCGACACGTGAGTCTCGCCGTACTGTCTTCCGCCAGATCGCCCAACAATCCTACGTGGACTGGCCTGCATACGAATCCACCCCGCTGTTCGATCGCACGTCGCTTCCCGCGCTCGAATCGGACGTCCGCGTCGTCGCGGAAATATAGTTTGACCACGGCGAATACGAAGCAGTCGAACCGTTTGTCTCCACACTGCCGCTCGCATACGTCCGGTTTGATGCACATGACCAGTACACAAGCTCGACAAGCTACGAAATGGAGACGCTGTTTCGCCTGTTTGTGCTGAAAGAACTCTACGGCTGGGGCCACGAGACTGCCCTCGTCGAATACCTTACCCAGCAACCCGACCTCTGCGAGCGACTTGGTCTAGAGTCGGTGCCGAATCAGTCGACACTCTGGCGCAGCTGGCACCACCGTTTCACAGCTGACCTCCGCAACACCGTCAAGACAGCGGCTCGAACCATCCTCATCAAAGCCCAGAATGCAGGTATCTCAGTTCCGCGCAAGCCAGAACGACAGAGCCGTAGACACGGTGACGAGAGTAGGGAATCGGACCCTGGCGATCAGGTCGTGCTGGAGCAAGCAGAGACAGTCACTGAGCACGTAAGTCGCGTTGCTTTCCCGACGTTCTCACTGGACCGTGGTGAGGGGTGTGAGATCCACGAGAACGCCTACTGGGACCTCCAGACGTATCTCGGACTTCGAGAGAATCTCGCCGTGAACGAAGGCGCTTGGAGCTTTATTCACGAGTCAAACCGAGACCGGACGCCGCTGGGCCACGCCCATCGCGAGCACATTCGTGGTCTCTCTATCGAGCAGATTCGAACGATGTACCGACAGGCGATCCGGCAACTCATAGACGAAGTCGCAGAGACGGAGAAGTTTTTCCGCGCAGGGATCGTCGCCGTCGACATCACTGAAGCCGACCCCTTCACAGGCGATAGAACGGGCCACGAGGACGAGATAATCGGGACGAAAGAACAGACCGACGAGTACGCGTACCAGTGGGCGACAGTCCAGCTAGTCGGTAATGCAGTCCCGCTCGTCCTTGATGTGCGGCCGGTACAGAAAGGCGAGTCACGCAAGGAGATCGTTGAGGACTTGCTTGATTCGGCTCAGGACCTCGTTCACGTCGATAATGTCCTGATGGACCGGGAGTTCGACAGTCAGCACGTCCTCGAGCTGGTCAGCCAACGTGGCCTCTCGTATGTCGTGCCCAAGCGGATGCAGACCAGCGAGAAAGCCCAGGCGAAACGCCTGCTCAACCGAGGGAAAGACCGCTACGAGACGGGTCGGAAACTCCATCTCGGCAACAACGAGTGGCACAAGACGACGCTGATCTACCGTCGGAAAGAGAACTCTGAGCACGACGACCACCGTCAGTATTCGGTGTTCATGTCCAATCGAGGCAGTAGCTTCCTCAGTGAGTATGGCTACAGGTGGGAAATCGAGAGCGGCTACAGGTCGATCAAACGCTTCATGGCGGTGACGACCTCCAAGAATTTCGGATTGCGGTTCTTCTACTTCGTGTTCGCCTGTCTGTTGTACTCGATCTGGCGAGCGGTGGACCTGCTCGTACAGGTTGAGTTGACTGGTGAGTACGAGCATTCGCCAATCGTGACAGCCGATAATACGCTGACGCTGCTGAAGAAGGAAACTGGAATCGGGTAGTGAGGGGGATCTACCCGTGTTAGCGCGCCGTTTGAGTGGCAACGCTACCGAAAATCGCAGAAATTTGGGTTTATAGTTAGAAATGCAATAAGAATGCTCGTTTGGAGAACAATCTGAAGCAGATTCCGCTCGTCGATTCAGCCGAAAACACGCATCACAAACCCGCTATAGTCTCAACTTCCAAGGGTCGTGGAAGTTGAGCCCGGTCGTCTCAATGCATACGGTCTCATCGAGATCGGTTTCTGGACCTCGTACGTCCTGACGGTGTTCGCAGACGCGTTTCTCGCGACGGTTACGCCACCACCGCAGGTTGTTCCACTGTTCGGACGAAAACTCGTCTCGAACGCGATGTACGCCTTCCTGTTCGTCTCACACTTGGGGATGGTCGTCCAAGCGTTCCTCATCCATCGCTACAGTGACTTTCCGGGTCGAGCGATTCTCGGTGCCGTGATCTGGTACGGATTTAACGACCTCGTCGACTACTTCGTCCCGATCGTCGGGACACCGCATCACACCCTGTTGCCGGTCGAACCGATTGTGAACGGCACCGTCCAGCACTCTCCCCGGCACACGACTTTGCAGCTGCGGGCGCTGTTGCGCTGACGATTCTGGCGACAATACTCGCCGTTGCGACTCGACGAGTGAAAATCACCCAAAACGAGGGATCTGTAGCGGGCTGAGAGCTCACTTTGGGTCCTGGTCCCGTCACAGAACGCCCAGTTCGAACACTGCAAGGTAGATCTGCCCACCACCGGCCACTATCATCACCACGGCCGCAACCTGTTGGACCCGTCTCGAGTACGTTCCCAAGGAGCGCCATGAGTCGATTCCGACGCCCGCGAGCAACGTCACTCCAACAAGTGGGAGCGTCACCCCGAGTGCATACACGGCCAGTACGAGGGCACTCGAATGGGCCGGCAATGCGAGCGCTTGGGTGACCACGCCGAAGAGGAGTGGCACCACACAGCCTGCTGCGGCAACTGCATACACGGCACCGAACACACCGAATCCGGTCACTGACGCCGGTCGTTCGGGAAGCGGGACGCGAAGTTCCGGTCCGCGGTTCAGGAGCGTCGCGATGCCGAAGGCGATCAGTCCAACCCCGATAATCGGTTCGAGTACCGGCAGTGCGGTCTTCACTGGCTGACCCACCGCCAGGACGAGCAGCGCGACGACGGCGAGAGCACCGAGTGCGCCTCCGGCAGCAGCACCAGCAGGTGCGAGCATCCCTGTATCCCCATCGTTCTCGCTCAGATAGTACCCCACGTAGCCCGGAAGAAGCGGGAACGCACAGGGTGCGAAGAACGTCGCGACGCCAGCGCTTGCAGCGAAGGCCAGTGCCCCAACGACTGCAGGTTCGACCATGTTACACCAGTGAATCGAGTTGGTCTCGGAGTGTTTTCTCCCCGGCGAGCCCGCTGTGGCCGAACTCGATGGTTCCGTTCTCGTCGGTGATGGCGATGTAGGGGAGTCCTCCCGCTCCGAACGCCGCCAGCAGCTCGCTACCGGGATCCAAGCCGACGGTCCAAGCACCGTTATTGCGATTCCACCACTCGGCGATGTCAGCTTTCGTCAGCGTCTCGCTCGGGCGTTCGTTCGTCACGGAGATAAACGATACCTCCTCATACTCGGGCCGGATCGCGTTCAGAATCTCGAGCTGGTCGTCGCAAGGGGCACACCACGTGGCGAAGAGGTCGACCACAGTGACAGTATCTGGTGTCGGCACGACCGCTTCGCCGGCCGTCGAACCACGTGCGTCTAGGGTCTCAACGCGAATTGGAAGCTGCTGCTCACCTCGAGACTGCATACTTGGCAGACCATTTTGTGCGACCCATAGACTCCCCCCAGTAAGTCCGAGTCCAGCGATCCCGGCAATGGCCTGCCGGCGGTTCACGCGTTTCTCACCGTCTTCAAATCGGAGATAATGGTTTCCTCGTCCGGCGATTTCGAGCGATAGGCACGCTCGACAAACCCGTCGGCATTGACGAGCAACGTCAGAGCCGAGTGAACGAACATATACATATCCATATCTTCGGGGTCAGTCCGCTGGAAGGCGACGCCGAACTGGTCCTCGATGACGGCCTTGGCTCGCTCCTTCGAGGCTGGCCGGAGGAAGTGCCAGTTCTCGTTATCGGCATCCACGTTCATTTCCTCGGCGTACGTTCGGAGGCGTTCGGCAGTGTCACGGGCGGGGTCAAACGTCATCGGGAAAAACGAAACGGCGTCACTGTACCCATTGTTCTTCGCGTGAACCTGGATATTTCGCTGTGTCGAGATGAGGACGGGACAGACGGTTCGACAATGGCTGAAAAAGAACGTAAGCAGCGACGGCGTCTCACTATCACGCAGGCGAATCTCTCGGGACTCGATTGGCGCGGGAACTGTTACATCCGGAATCCGTTCGCCCCACGCGGGATACGGAACGTCACTGCTCTTGAATTCTCGATCAGGTTCACCGAGGACAACATCGGGATTCGAATCGCCGAGGCCGACACTCCCGAGACAACCGGCGAGTCCGCCGATCACTCCCACTGTGGTGGTTGACCTGAGAAACGTCCGTCGGTGCATACTCGGCAGTTACGGCCTCAACCATTTGGCGTGTCTGGTTCGGGTCTCGAATATACGTCCTTGCGTGCTCTTAGTTAGACCCTGCTCGCCCTGGTGATTGAGTGCGTCCACGCAGTAATCGTCCGAGTAGATCGAGAAGGTCTCGGTTCGATGGCTCCGTTCCGTAGACTCTGACGGAATCGACGCCAGCGTAGCCATGTTCGCCGGCCTCATTACGCTCCCAATACAGCCATCCAGTCTCCTCTTCACCATCGAACCCTAAGTCGCCAACCGGGAATTCCAGAACGAGCGCCTCTTGGCTGTCACCATGCCCAGTCTCGATTTGGGTGACTTCTCCATCGTCGAGTGGACGTGCCCCCTCGCCATCCTGGAGAGTGAACCGTGACCCGAACCGATACCGCACAGGTTCATTCGTGGGGTCGAACGTCTCTCGTTCGCCATCGCCATTGAGAAACACGGAGGGATAGACCGCGACCGAGACGCACTCGTGTTCTTCTACGTCAATGAAGTTCTCAGCGTTCTCGGGTTGAATATCGATATCAAGTTCGAGTGGAAAGTGCGCCGCAGCAACGCCACTCAGAGCGGGAATGGCAGCGACAGTAGCAGCAGCACCGAGCGTCCCTTTGAGGTAGCGCCGTCGAGTCGTTGTATCTGACGTCGATTCCTCGTCCGGCAGTGGTGATTGTTGCTCTCTCATGCAACAGGACGAGAGGCAACGCGTGGAAGTATGGCGATTCTGGTCCGATTAACGAAGTGCACTCATGACGTGAAGGTGGTCATGACGACCACGGTCCCATTACCGAACGAGAATCTCGTCGGTCCGGCCGACATCGTCGATATCAGCGAGGACTGGTGGTGGATTAATAGTATCGTCGCTCTTCGAGAGCCGCCGTCGACTAATTGGTCTGTTCTGATAGACAACCAGGGTCAGAAATGTCCCTCCGTCCCATCCGACGTATAGTTCGGCCGTTCCATTGTCATCTGCATCGGCGGCGGTTCGAATCCTCTCACCGAGCACGAATTCATCAATTCACTGACTGTTCGATGTGTCTAGCGTAGATCGTACACCATGCATTCGGTTCGATATATCCCTCGACGAGGCTACAGGCACCGAGACCGTCGTCGTTCATATCGGGGATGTAGTGGGTGCAGTTCTCGCAGGTGGTGGTTCCCTGTGCCTCGTGGTAGTTGACACCTGCTTTCGACTGAAGGTTGTCTGGGGAGCGTTCAGTCCCACCCTGGGCAGTCGCTGTTCGGTACTCATCAGGGACCGATCCCTGAAGGTCCTCGTACTGAGAATCGTCACTGGCACAGCCTGCCAGTCCAACGAGCGAGATTCCACCAAGCACGTGCAAGAGTCTGCGTCGTGTGGGAGTCGGGGGTTCGTTCATACCCCAGAGTCCCATCCCGACTAGAGTAGGCGTTCTGGTCTAATAATCGAAGCTCTCGTTAACTTGTCTACCATCGCCGTTTGGCAGAGCCGAGCTATTAGCCTTCGTTCGAACGAGCGTAGTACACCGCACCAAGCACGAGAGCCATCATAACGACATCGAGCGAGTGTTCGAACGAATGGTGCATATCGGCGTTCATACTCCCCATCAGATACGTTAGTCCCAAACTCGTCTTCCCGAGAAACGTAGAAAACGCGATCGCGATAAGTAGATACGACATGGTTCGACGCTTCACGTACGCAGCGAAGGATAGCAACGCGACGAGTATCGAGAACACTGTACCTGCACTGAGTGCAATGATAAGCAAGCTATCGGACGGTGAAACCCCGAAATGGAGTGGTAATAGAACGCCCGCGGTGAGTGACGATATTGACAGCATGTGATTGAGCCCCGGAAATCCGATGTGGCCAGTCGGGTATAGTTAATCACAGTAGCCAGATCGACTCACAAGTTGTGGTTCAATCAGCGAACTTGAACGGCGGACCGTGAGATATAGAAGCCACTGCACAAAGATATCGGTACAGTTGAACCGGTGAGTTCTCTCCCCGGGTGGCGATATCACAATGACCGAAACACGAAATCAAATCGCCCGTCAGGTTAATCAGAATCCTGGCATCCATTTCAATGAACTCACCCGGACGCTTGACCTCGCACCAGGACAGGTCCAATACCATATCAGGAAACTCGAACGCTCCAATGAGGTCGTCGAGGAGTCACTGTACGGGCGGACGCATTACTACACCCCGGACTACGGAACCTGGGAACGGGGAGCGTTGGCCGTACTCCGTCGGGAAACTGCACGGGATATCCTCGTCTACCTCATGGCCAACGGCCCGAGTGCACCCAACGTAGTAGCCGACGGGGTGAACATCGCGCGCAGCACTCTTGAGTGGCATCTCAACCACCTCGTCGAACAGGACCTCGTTGAGAAGAAGCGCGATACTCGCAACCACGTAACTCTCGTTATAACCCACTCAGAAGAGACGGCCCGGATGCTTCGCCTCGTGGAGCCGTCGATCGCAGACCGGCTGGTGGACCGGTTCACACGACTGGTTGACGGGCTACTTGCCGGTGATCCAGACACGACCAGGAACGAACCATAAGACAAAGCTAGCACAGTTAGAGAGCCGAACCAAAATCCTGCTTATCATGGGCTCTCGTAGGTTACCCCAATAGAGATGGAACTGGTTCCCGATGTGATCATCACCGCGAATAACGAGGGGGAGTAATCGTATGGGAGAACCACAAACCAGGTCGTACCGTCTACAAGCCATCGCTCGACGTGTCAAGTACCATCAACTGGCCTCGGTTACGCTGGCAGGGACGTACGTACTCATGATTCTCGGTGCGTACACGAGTGCGATCGGGGCTGGCCTGTCCTGTCCCGACTGGCCGATGTGTTATGGGACGGTCGTCCCCTTCCTGCATCCAGAGATCATCGCCAATTCGCCGTATTCGGTACTTCAGATCTTTGCCGAGTGGGGCCACCGTGGGCTCGCAATGATCGTCGGATTGCTAATCATCTCGACGGCGCTCGTTGCCTGGTACACCCGAGAGAATTCCATCGTGAGAGGGTCTGCCGTATTCGCCGCTCTCCTGTTACCGGTGCAGGTCGTGCTGGGAGGGCTGACTGTCACGCAGTCGCTGGAACCGGTCATCGTGACATCGCACTTGGCAACGGCGACGTTGATTCTGGTGGCACTGACTGCGTCGGCTGTCGTGAGTTGGCCGGCTCTCGATGCCAAGATATCAGTCAGTCGATGAGCTGTATTGAGCGGTTCGTATAATCAGAATCAAAACTCTTCCGCTCGATCTACTGGACTGTTCATTTGCTTCGATTTCCGGCTTCAAGCCCTTGGCATAATGTTGTCTACTATGTCATCGACAGAGCAATCGCGACGGGATGTCTTTCGGACTATCGCACAGTTACAGCATGTCGAGTGGCCAGTATACGGGTCGACACCGCTATACGACCGGAGTTCCGTATCCGCTCTCCAATCGGACATTCGAACCGTCGCCAGAGTCTGGTTCGATCACGACGCCCACGAGTCGATAGCGGAGTTCATATGTCAGTATCCGCTGAAATACGTCGATTTTGGGCCGAACGACGAGTATTTCGGCTCTACGCGGTATCAGATGCCGCAGTTGGTGCGGTTGTTCTTGCTTAAAGAGATTCACGGATGGGACCACGAAACGGCACTCTTGACATTCCTCCGACAGCGACCGGCACTCCAACGAGACCTCGGTTTTGAGAGTATTCCGAATCAATCGACGGTATGGCGCAGTTGGCACGAGCGGTTCACTGCCGACCTGCGCGAGGCCGTCCAAACGGCAGCTCGAACGATCCTGATTAAGGCCCAGAATGCGGGTATCGCGATTCCACGAGAACCAGAGCGGAAGCTCAGCTATCGGAACGATAATGAAGACGACTCAGTACCAGATGATCAGACCGTTCTGGAGCGGGCAAAGAAAATCATCGACCACGTCAGTCACATCGTCTTCCCGGCATTCTCGCTGGATCGTGGAGACGGCTGTGAGATTCACGAGAACGCATACTGGGACTTACAAACGTATTTAGGACTTCGCGAGCGGCTGGCTGCGAACGAAGGAGCCCGCAGTTTCATTCATGAGTCAACGCGGGATCGAACACCACTCGGACACGCCCACCGCGGCCACATTCGCGATCTCTCTATCCGGCAGATTCGAGCGATGTACCGGCAGGCGATCCGACGACTCATTGATGAGGTCACAGAGACGGAGGAGTTCTTTCGGGCAGGGATCGTCGCTATCGACATCACCGAGGACGATCCCTTCACGGGCGATAGGACGGACCACGAGGACGAGATAATCGGGACAAAGGAGAAGACCGACGAGTACGCCTACCAGTGGGCCACGGTTCAGCTCGTAGGCAACGCTGTCCCACTTGTGCTCGATACGCGGCCGGTTCGACGAGGTGAGTCACGCGAGGAAATCGTTGAGGACTTGCTGGATTCGGCTGAAGGGCTCGTCCACGTCGATAACGTGCTGATGGACCGGGAGTTCGACAGCCAGCACGTTCTGGAGATGATCGGCCAGCGTGGACTGTCCTACGTCGTCCCGAAGCGGATGCAGGCCAGCGAGAAAGCCCAAGCTAAACGGTTGCTCCAGCGGGGGCAGGACCGATACGAAACGGACCGGAAGCTCCATCTTGGGAAGAATGAGTGGCACGAGACGACGCTGATCTACCGCCGGAAAGACGATTCTGAGTATGACGATCATCGGCAGTACTCGGTGTTTATGTCCAACCGGGGTGGTGGATTCCTCAGCGAGTATGGGTATCGCTGGGAGATTGAGAGCGGCTACAGGTCGATCAAGCGATTCATGGCTGCGACGACGTCAACGGATTTCGGGCTGCGGTTCTTCTACTTCGCGTTCGCCTGTTTGTTGTACTCGATTTGGCGAGCGGTCGATCTACTCGTGCAGGTCGAGTTGACGGGTGAGTACGAACGATCACCGATGGTGACTGCAGATAATACGCTCACGCTGTTGAAGAAGGAGACTGGAATCGGATAGTAAGGTACTCTACCCGTGATAGAGCGCCGTCTGAGTGGCAACGCTACCGAAAGTTGCAGAAAATAGCCATATGGTAGTTATTTCAACAAGAATGGCCGTTTGGAGGACGACCTGAAGCAGTTTCCACTCATCGCTTCGGTCGAAACTACGCATCACAGCACTGCTAAACCCGGTGTAGTCTCAACTTCCCCAGACCCATGGAAGATGAGACCAGCCTTCTCAATGCATACGGTTCTCGGACTGGTTTGTGGCTATGGACAAGGTGATCTTCGACATTTTCGTCGATTTTACTTCTAACCACAGACAAGCCGGGAGGGCTACCCATTCCAAGGCGACCAGTACATCGCGCTGACGTTGATAGTAAAGTCGTAAACGTGCTGATACTGGTCCAACCGCCGAAATGTTCGCTACTCAGGCACTGTCTAGTTGAGTTAGTTTGAGAAGTGAGCAGGCCGTTGAGTTAGTTGGTCAAGATGCTCGCAGACCTGCTCAGCGAGAGCTATGAACCGGATTTAGAAGAAACTTGGGAGAATGAGCGGA
>NZ_SJER01000011.1 GCF_004785955.1 Halostella litorea
GAGATGCTTCCATTCGGCGTCGTGGTCCGTCAGCAGGGTGTGACCGAGGACTTCCAGAAGCGTCCGTGCATCCGCGTCTCGCTTCGTGATGTCCCGAAGGAACCGCAAGATGCCTTCCGGTGCGGCCGACGGGTCGTATTCGACCGGGAGGTGGGTCGTGAACTTGTACTGCGGGTCGTGCGGCCGCAACTCCTGGTTGTCAACATCAAGGACGCCGTTCCTCACGCAGATGTAGTTCGTGTCGAACTGCCGCGCTTCGAGGTCCTCACGCTCAACCGTCCGCTCCTTGATGCGGCCGATGATTTCGTTTTTCTCGCTCTTGCTGTAGTGCTTCCCGAGGTTCTGGTCGAGCTCCCGGCCGATGAGGTATTTCGCCGTCCTGTCGAAGATTCCGAGATCGTCGTCGTATACGTGGAGGTTCTCGGTGTCACGTGGCGTCAGGAACCGGTATTTCGACCGGAGGTGATTCACCGCAGCGAGGCGGCCATCCTGCGTCGATTCGGCGTAGATGTATCTGACGTCCTCCCAGGTGAATACTGTCTCAGGGTCCCGAGCTTTGTAGTCTCGGACGGTTGCGGCCGCATCCTTCTCATCCTCCGGGTCCCACCACCGGTTTTCCACCCACCAGAGTGCTTTATTGTGGGCCTTTGCCGGCAGCTCCTCAGTCTCTCCAGGGAGCCCGTCGAAATCGTACAGCTCCTGTTCGCGCGCGATATGCTGGAGGGCGGCTGTCGGGATGATACTCGACTCGTCGAGGTCGCCGTGATCGCGGGTCTTCGACCACCACTCCCACACCTCTTCAGGCGGCAACCCGTCGCTGCCTTCGTTCTCCCCGTGATACTCGATTTCGCACTCGCACCTCTCGTTTTCACCGAGGATACCGTAGTCCCGCAGCGTACTGACTGAGGGCGGCGAGTACGTCCCCCGGTCGATCTTTTCGGCGAGGTGCTGTACCTGGTATTCAGTCTTCGAGCGGTCCACGTCTTCCCCCGGTGGGAAGTCGTCAACGAAATGTTGAACGACCGTCTCAACATCGTAGCCAGCGTACAGTCCGCACAACGCCGTCAACACATTCACTTTGTGCGTGTTCGGGTGGTCGTCAGGATTCGCCGCGCGGAGTTCGAGGCCGCGATGGTAGCATGTCGGGAAGTCTGCTGGGGGCTCGGTCTCACGGTCGAACTCGAAGCCATCGAGCCCGCGCGACGCCGGGTCGTACTCCAGGAGCGGCGCGCCGTCGTACTTAATGCGGTCCGCGGCATCTGCCGGATCCAACACCGTAGAGATATCCTCGTTGTTGACGACGTCGTAGGGTGTGTCCACACCCGGGATGTCGGTGGGAGCGACGACGTGCGCGCTAACCGCGCTACCGCGGATATCGATATCCCAGCCGAGATCGGCGGTCATGCGGAAGTCCGACTCGTTCAACTCGCCGCGCTCAGCGTGGACGATGAAGTAGACGTGTAGGCCGCCGTTCTGGCTGCGAACGACCAGCGTGTTCTCTGGAACCGTGACCGCGTTGGGGTTGAAGTCCGCGGGCGCTTTGTGGACGTCCAGGTCGAACACAAGCAGGGCGAGCGAGGCGTGCGGAGCGTCGTCAACATCGACAGCTGCCCAGTTACCGTGTGGGACCTTTACGATGTCATCGTGCGTGTACACGTGGTCGGCGTCGTTGAAGTCCTGATTGTAACCACCCCAAGAGCGCTTCGGGCGCTTGTCGTCGGGACCCCGTGTCTCGATGAACCGCAGGCGGTCATAGTCGAGGGCGAGGTCCTCAGACATAGGACCACCCCCGGCTACGTCCAATCACGTCCAATGCCCCTTCGAATCCATTGGACGTAGGAAACCGAAGGTAGAGCCTGTGAAAGGGGGGTTTCTGCGGGGTGATTTGCCTACGTCCAATACGTCCAATGTAATTAGGGTACCCTCGGAATTGCGAGAGGAAAGAAGAAGGAACCTCTCGCGCTTCTGAGAGTAGGGTGATTTGATTGGACGTATTGGACGTGCCGCTACTCCCCCTCGAATTCCCCCGTCTCAGAACGTAACGAGGAGATCTGCACGTCCAATGGGTATTGGACGTGATTGGACGTGATTGGACGTAGGGGGTGAGCGAGTGGTGCATCTGGCCCTGATGGCCGGTCGAGCAGATCGTGGTGTCGTCGCTGGTGTCGGTCATGGTGAGCTGCGTGTTGGAGCCTGCCCGACGTCGAACGACGCCAGCCCGATTCGCAAAGCCACCCCTAATGAAAGGGCAATGTTTTTGCTCCCGGGCCGAGAAACCACGAGTACGGAACCCCGTTCGAGGGAGCATGGTTTGGGACCCCACTCCCCGAACGGCTCGCGGTTTCTCAGGCGTGTTGCGTTGCCTAGCTTCTGGTACGTTGGTGTAGTCAATTCGTCCCCATAAACCTACGCAAACCTGAGCGGTTCCGACAGGGGGGTGTCTGACGCACGTCATGCGTCTCGCGTCACTGTATCAGCAGGAACGGTTTTCTGGAAGTCGGCACAACCACACCGTCTACAGCGCTGTGGGCACGTGAACCTCTGTTCTCCGCAACTGACGCATTCCCACCGAGCGACTTCTTCGAGGAGAGCCGGGATCTCCGTGACGGGGGTGTCTTCGTCGGCCTCCCATAGTGCACGGGCTGGCCCGTTTCGAGGGACGTCTTTTCGCGCGCTCATGCGACAGTCCTCCCAGTCGCCAACGCCTCATTTCCCAGCTGGGACTCGGTGGGGATGAAGCAGGTGAGAACGGTCCTGTCGTCAGGATCGAAGACGTATACCACACCGCTGTCAGGGTGGATCCGCGTTGGATCAACTATACTGGGGTCCTGGAGTTGGATCCGTTCACTCTCTCGGAATTCACGTTTGATACGCGAACGAGGATAGGGCTCAGAGCCATTGACACGTTCAAGGAACCGCTGCTCTGCGTGCCGAGTGACATCTACCTGTTCGCCGACGAGGTCGTGGTGAGCCCCGTCGGTTGCATTGAGTTCGCTGTAGACATCAGCGATGCTTTCAGCCGGATTGTACGAAGTCTCGTGGTCGTTGTCGGGGATGTGCATCGTCGTCTAGCGTCGCGCTCGTGTGAATTTCAGCCGGATGAGCGCGATAACGACCCGAAGAAGCAGTTCCTGCTTAGTTAGTGAAAGAGCTTATTACGCCCTCACGTAATTGACTAAGCAGGAACGGATTCCTCGAAGCCGTGCAACCGGCTTACTCTGGGACCGTTCCGTTGTGCCGGCGACTCGCCCCCTACGTCCGGCCTGGGAACTGGAGCGTAGGACGAGAGCGCCGGTATCTTACTGTGCCATTTAGCTTTGGTAGCGGAGCATACGTGTTCACCCCTTGAGAGGGGACATACTTATATGTATCCCCCTTATACCCTGACGTAAGACCCCATGTCACAGGACGAGTTTGACCTTGTTGACCGTCCACGAGGCGGTTTAACCCAAGCAGACCGTGAGTATCTGGTTGGAGAGATGGATATGTCGGAATACGACGATCCCGAGAACGTGGATTATCAGCGCCGTTTTCGCATACGTGAACGTATCAAGAACGCAATTTTGGACTTCCACCTCGTTGCAAATGGACTTCCGCATGGTGATGTGGAACAGATTTTTGACGAAGCATATGACTGGGAGAGGCAACTGACAGCTGCCCGTCATCAGGGGGACGAATTTGACCAAGACAGTATCCCCCCAATCCCACCACTGCTTGAGGCATGGGGTGATGCACTTCGTTTCTTCTATCTTGGTTTTGGTATCCGCCGCCCTGATCTCGCAAAGATGATTATTGAAACTGCTGTCGATGATGCGATTACGGAGTATGGGCTGATCTACGAGGATGCCTACCTTGATGTCGATGTGACTTTCGAAATTGCTGGTGAAGAGGATGATGCTATCCCGTTAGACAAGTTCAAGGAACGAGTTGAGAACAATAATCTTCCAGATGATCCACTAGAAGTTGACTTAATCCTCACCACATTGGTCCGTACTGGTCATTTGGATCTGGAAGAAGCGGAGGAGATATACGAAAAGCAGGTAGATAAGGATTGATTTTGGCCTCTGATTTTATTTATGAATCAGTCATTCTATTGCTTGAGAATCTTAATGCCCCGGACCCTCATTCCACTTGGACGTCGGACTATCCGTGATAACGGATCAACGAAGTACATCAATATCCCTGCGGACATCGAGGATTACGGCATCGAACGAGAAGGTGAACTGATGGCGTATCTGAATGCAGAAGAAGGAACGATAGTCTATCGTCCGACAGAAGAGTGGACGATAGGATAGTCACCGGCTTGGTTGCTTTCTCGGTGTGTTGAGCGATTGGGACTTCTCATAGACCTATCAGCCCCATATCTTTTCACAAGCAACTGCAGAACCACCGCCACCAATGATACACCGGTAGGAGAGAACCAGGGGCGAATTCGAACATAAAGCAGTGGTTCGTTTAGCATACCAGACATTCTCGGCACAATCGCAAGAAAGCGGCGGGTATTTGTATAACCTCAATCCAGAACCGCAATACGGCGGAGGGGTCGATTATCGACTACCAACAAACGAGACGGAAGGCTATGCTATAGTCAAAACACGCGTTACAGTGGAGACAGCAGACTGATTTGTGGGGGCGGCGGGGGGCGGGGGCCGGACCCACACGCGAGGTTACCCCCTTCAGGTAGGTGGCTCGACCCTGGTTCGAGGAGTTCGAGGAGGTCCTTTTCGCTCGGTCCAACAAGCTTGATCTCAACGAGTGGAGCAAAGCACTTGGAAAGGAGGCGCAGTAAGCTGTTCGTCGACGTAGCTTAGAGCTGGTCGGACGAGATCTCGAAACGTTGTGCAATCGTCGCTGCGGCGCTTCGGTCACGGCAGATCGAGTTGACGGGACACCCGTCGTTCACACAGAGCAGCTCCGCGCTTGACCGCTCACCGTGGACGCCACAGATGTGGCACTCCTTCGTGGTGTAGTCGGGATCGACGTAGGCGATAGGATAGCCAGCCTGAACGCTGGCCGTAGCGAGCCGGCGCTGGAACGCAGGAAGAAGCCAGGTCCCCGCATCAACCTCCCCATGCCGACACGTGATGAGCGGCCGGTATTCAGCAGGGAGATCTTCCAACACCAGAACAACCGATTCGAACTGATCGAGGAACTCCCAGAGCTCTGCAGTTGCCTCAGCGAACCGGCGGTTGAACAGCTGCAGATGGTGTTCGAACACGGCCGCCTCCTGGAGACGAGTGTCGGCCTCCATCGTCTGGAGACGCCGAGTGATCGCAACGAGTTCGTCGTAGAGAGCGCTTTCAACACCGCTGTTGATGACGAGTGCCTCCTCGATGTCGGGACCGGCATCTGCTGGTGCAGCAGCGAGAAGATTCTTCTCTCCCAGGTCAACCCCGATCCGCGTGACAGACCCCTCACTGCATCCTTCAAGCAGTTGGGAGTGACTGTGTGTACTGCTCATCGTGCCCCCAGTGCGGACTGCAGAGCCTCCAGGGACCCGTACGCGACGCCTCCGACGATGTACTCGTGGTGTATCGAGCCATCTTCAGTTCGATACACACGCGCATGAACCCGGTCACTCATCGAACTCCCCCTCTTTGGCCCGCTCTATGATTTCTTGGAGCTCTCGGGGTGGGATTATTTCGCTCGCTCGTTTCGGCCGCTGGTAGTCGTCTGGTACTTTTGCGAACTCGTCAACCATCGATCTGGCCCTCTCCATCGTCTCGTACAGGCGCTCAACATCCCCTCCAGTAATCTGCTCATTGCTCTCTGCTTTCCGCGAAGCTTTGGTGAACTCATTGTGGAGCTCTTCTCCCAGCATTTGGAATTTATAAGCCAGCAGCGAGCGCCCCACGTCCGCCCACCCGTCGTCTTGCTTACTCGGCATTCTCCTCCTCCACACAGGCTGCGACGAATTCTTTGAACTCCACGTCCTGGACGTCGGCAAGGCCCCCCCATCCCAGGCGCTCGCCGATACGCTCGTACCGGGAGACGCCCTCGATGTGCGGAACGATGCTCTCTTCAACAGTGGCTTCGAGGTCGATGAGGGCGGACCGAAACTCGTTGACGTCCTCAGCGGAGACGTCGTCGCCGTCCCCAGAGACAGGACCGAACTTTTCCAGTCGCTTGATGGCGAGGATGAGCCGGTCTTTGTCTTCCCAGAGCAACTCTTCGACAGCACGCCGAGCCGTCTGCTCCCAGTCGCATCCCCCGTCTGGTTGTAGTTTGCTGGCTGTACCGCTGGTTTCTTGCCCTCTTGAGGGCTTAGGCTCGCGTGCGGTCATGGTCGGCCGCACGGTCGTGGGCGCTGGAACGCCCCCGGCCATCTTCTGGAGCCGTGTCCCGTGCGTAGGCATCACTTACCGTATGCGGAAACTAATAGCTTTCCATAAGCGGAAAGTTTCCATATGGGGAAACCTTTACTTTCCTTCAATGGAAACGTTACCGATAGTGGTAATGTCCACGAATCACGATACGGTGAGTATGGCTCGACGAGCCCTACTGACCGACGGTGAACGAGACGCACTGACTGATCCGGAGTCCCGAGACAATCCTTACGTCGCTGTTTCCCGCGTACGACGTAAGATTCAGGAGGAACTCCCTGAGGACATAGAGATTCTCAGACAACACGCCGATGAGCATGGATCTGACCTTCTTGCAGAACTCCGCGACGTAGTCTGTGAGGAGATGACCGCAAAAAACCAAGAATCAACTACTGAAAACGGGAATGGAAATGACTGATCCCACCCAACTCACCCCACGCCAAGCGTGGGAGGCCTACGTCGATAGTAGACAGACAGACACTACTGAACAGAGTCAAGACACCTACCATTACAGGCTGAAGTTGTGGGTAGAGTGGTGTGAGGAGGAAGGCATCGAAACGGTTAGTTCCTTGTCTGGGTGGACACTTGAGCAATACCGGAGTCACCGTTCAGGAGAAGGCATCGCAGCATCAACGCTTTCTGGGGAGATGCAGACGCTGAAGAACTTCATAGAGTATCTTGAGCGCATCGAGGCTGTCGATGACGCTCTCGCTGAGAAAGTGAAGGTGCCTAATATTCCTCAGAAAAAGCAGTCAGATGACACTCGTCTCACAACTGAAGCAGCAGAACGCCTCATCGAATTCTACCGTAACAGTGACCTTCACTACGGCTCTCGCGCCCATGCACTCGTAGAATTGATTTGGCATACGGGAGCTCGCTTGGGGTCGGTCCGTAGCCTCGATGTCTGTGACTACAATTCCGATGAGAAATATATCGAGTTTGTCCACCGGCCTGATCAAGGGACACCGCTGAAAAACAAGGTCAACGGTGAACGGTATGTCAGCCTTCGAGACTCTGTCTGTGATGCACTAGATGAGTATATCGAAAGCAATCGGTGGGATAGATACGATGACCACGGTCGTCAGCCGCTCTTCAGTTCTTCACGTGGGCGTCCAGGACGGAACACTGTTCGAACTTGGATCTACAAGGCGACGGTCCCCTGCCTTCATTCAGACTGTCCTCATGGACGTGAGCGGCAGTCCTGTAAAGCCGCCAGAGTACAGTGCCATGCAAGTAAATGCCCGTCATCTCGCTCACCTCATCAGGTACGCACCGGTTCGATCACATGGCATCGAAACCGGGCAGTTCCCAAGAAGGTGACCCGAAAGCGGGTGAACGCATCTGAGAAAGTGATTGACCGGCATTACGACAAAGCCTCCAAGCGAGATCGTATGGAACTCCGACGTCGCCCTCACTTGGACAAACTCGCTTTGGGTGATTGAGGATAACCAGTCTCCCACGCCCTCACTACAGCCTGTGTACTAACACGCTCTACTTCCTCAAATCCCTCTACCCCATCATTCCTTTAAGTATCCCCGGTTACAATACAGGTAAATGAAGGGAGGGACGCTTTGGCGTTCCAGTTGTTCTACTGTCCTCAACTGCTTTGAGCGACGCCGCTGTCGCCTAAAGCAGGCTTCTTGGCTGGTAGGTGAAAAGCCTGTTTTGACCTGCAGGTATAGCAGGCGTCCCTCTCACTTCACTGCGGACACCAACAACTTGGTGAGAGATACATATGACAAATGAAAACACGAACAACTCGGCAGATGAGAGCCTTCAGCCGATTCCTAAAGAACAGCAAAACATATCGACTGAAGAGATAGTCGAGGCTGAATACAACGTTGCGCCCTCCTCCACTTCACAAGAGAGTGAGCCGGGCACACGTAGAGTGCATGACTATGGGTCCATGGAACCGCCAGGACGGATGCGTAATGACGATAGTATCGAAGCGTCGTCCGAGGAAGTTGGCGGAACCTCCCACGGGCATGAGTACAGTGCAGGATACGAAAGCCAGATGGCAACTCGAATCGGTGATGAGGAGGTTAGCGATGCAGAGATTGACCGTCTTCGAGAATTGCATGAGGGACGTCATCGGTCAGACGGTGAGCATAGTGTCCGGGAGAGTCAGCGCGATAAGGAGCGGATCTCGCAAGCCATCTGTTCATCGTTATCTCTGACATCAAAGGAGTCTGAGGCAGTTATCACTGTGGTTCAGGATCTGGACTTCACTCAGTTTGGGCACCAGAAGGGACTCATTCGAGTAACTCTCGGGGTCGTTTCTGTGCTCGTTGACGAACAGATCCGAGAGACTGGACCTGGTGAAGATGATTTCATTTCGTGGTCAGATGAATACCGGGAGATATGCAGGAAGCATGATATATCAATGAGTGACCTCTCGACTATCAAAGAGAAGGTCCGGGAGGCGCTTGATGAAGGCGAGGTCATACCCGAAAAGGGAACCCCAAAGCGCGATCCCGCTCTCCCTGGCCCAACGCCTCGGGACGAACTACCTGAGAATTATTGGACGGAACGTCGTCCCGAATACTGGGTTAGTGTAGCCAAGCACTGGAACCATTATTCAGAGACGCGGAAGGAGGCGATACCTGGCAAGTATAGAAAACTCGTCATTCAACTCCGTCAGTGGAAGCCCTGGCAGGACACCGAAGACCAAGTAGATGGGAAGCCGTCGTCAACCGATGAAGGGGATACGCTCGACGCCGGCACACGGGAAACCCTGGAGGAAGCTGAGGCGACTATTGAACAGGAGCTTGAGAATATTGACCAAGAGCTTGAGGATGGAGACACCTCGGAGCTTTTAGACGAAGCTTCGCTCGACGAATAACCCACCCAAGAGACTGATGTTTCTGAAAGCAGTTCCGCCTTCGGCAGTGGCGCTTATCGGGTTCACAGCGTTCGCTATCTTATTGTTAGTGACCTTCGCTGTGGCCTATGCGAAACGTGATGTCAAAATCAATATCACCCTCTTTGAGTTCCACCGATAGCGCCGGGCCTGAAATAACCTAAAACCTGGCTGAGCATTGATTGTAGAGACATCTATAGCGATTCGTTGACTGTGGGAATCTGTTAGTAGAAACCCACAGTCGATAGCACTAAGACAGTTGCAATTTATAAACTACCCAAACTGTGACCTCCGAAATGACGAATACCCACACTCGGGCACAAGCGTGGCTGAAGCCGCGCCAAGTCCGCGACCTCCGAACAGCCGCACAGAGCGACGAGTTCCTGCCGTACTTGCGTGACCGGAACGAGGCAATCGTGGCGATGCTTTACGACACCGGGCTTCGCGTCGGAGAGCTCGTACAGATCGACGTGGACTTCCTCCATCTCGACGACGACCCAGCCTATCTGGCGATCCCGGCGCACATCCAGAAGGACTACCCCACTGACCGGTCACCCAGCTACGAGGAAATGAACCTCGCTGTCGATGACAGTACATACGACACGGTCTCACGGCTCCGCTCATACCTGAACAACCGCTGGCGTTACAGCGAGGCGCTGTTCCCGTCGCGGCAGGCCGACCGGATGACTACTGAGAGCGTCCGGCGTGTCGTCCGCTCGCTGGCCGTGGAGGCCGACGTGCGCCCCCAGAGCATTGAGGGCGGTGCAGGCGACCCGGAGGACGTAACGCCCCACACGCTCCGCCATAGTGTGGCCTACAGAATGCTCCACAAAGAGGACGGTTACACCCTCTACGACGTCCGGAACCGACTTCGCCACGCAACGATCAAGACCACCGAAGATCGGTACGACCACTTCGACCGCATCTGACCATGGAAGCGGCTCCTTGAGCTATGTGGTTGAGAGAAAAGGGCGAGAGGTACGTCATATGTGACTCTATTCGAAGCTGACCGGCATCCCTAACTTTAGTACGAAGTAGATACCCAGTCAATACTGCGTATGGACAAATACGAAATCGAGGGCGACGAGGTGATTGAGCGAGAAGTGAAGGCAACCGGGAACGGCGCTCACGTGTATCTCCCGAAGGAGTGGCTTGATCACACAGTGAAGGTCGTGCGGCTATCACAGGATGAAGAGCCTGAGTTCAAAGAATGCGCCGTATGTAATCGAGTCACAAAAAGTACCGTCGAGTGGTGCTGGACAGACGAGTCGGGTGGCTCGTTCTTCCAGATCTGCACCGACTGCCGGTCTGAGGTCGCTGATGGGCCGGAAGATGTGTGCGCTGTTTGTCGGGAAGACCGGAAGATGTCCCGCTCCTCTGGGTTCGGTCCGGGAGGGGGGCCGAACCAGGACTGGTACAATGGGTGTGACACGTGCCGCGAACGAGTGATCTTCGGGAATAAACCAAGTCCGCAACCGGCATGGATTGAGTAACCTGTTCTACTCACCGTAGTCTTCGCTGGTTTACTTACAAACTGCCCCCGTGTACAGCGGTTTTTGCCCTCGGTGTATTTAGTTCAGTTTTGTGTACAAACTGGTATGCGTCTTGAAGAGACCGGCCAAAACGGTATTTACAAAGTGTGGATGACCGATGAGGAGATGGCCCGCCTCCGACAGGCTGCACCGAGTGCGCGTGCAGAGTTGGCGATTCTCCTCGGCGGCTATCTTGGACTGAAATCAACAGAAATTCCGAAGATCCGTCCGAAGCACATCCAGCCAGGTCATAGTGGCGAGCACCATCGCCTACACGTCCCTGCGTGCAACGGAAAAGACGCCCGCGACGTGTTCCTGCCGGACGAGATACGAGAGGACCTCCGTCAGTACCAGGAGGCGGAGGACGTTGGAGAAGATCAGCCGTTTATTTTCAAATCGGTAAAAACGATTCGCAGCGATGTCAAGGATGCCGCCGAACGTGCAGCTGACGAGACGGGGAACGAATACTACCGCTACGTCAGTGTCAGCGACCTCCGGCGGTGGTACGCACGGCACTTGCTCATCGAGGAGAAGGTCAACCCACTCGTCGTGATGCACGTCTGTGGCTGGAATAGCTACAATGCGTTGATGGCTTACTACGAAGAGCCGGACCCCGAAACCGTCAATGACGCCTTCGAAGATGCAAAGGTCGTATGACTGCAGACTCTGCCCGCCCCGACGTCGAATTTGTTGAAGACTGGTGTAGGCTCGGTGGTCGGGAAGTAATCAAGGCGGGGCAGCATCGCCTTGGTTTCGAGACTGTTCTACAGGTCTCCCCAGTGAGCGAGGAGTTCCACTACATCGTGAGCTACGCCGCGTCGAAGCCAGACTCCTCACCCGCGTGGGTCCCGATCCACGATGAGGGTAGCTTCGAGGCCGCCGAAGATCTGCTCGACGAAACGGCTCGTGTTCTCAGTAGCACCGAGGAGAACCCGCACGTGCTCGTGAAGCGAGACGGCACTGATCTTGAAACGTATGCGTTCCCGAATGCGTGGGTAGCCGAGCAAGCGCTCGACGTCCAGATCGAGCGAAAGGATGCGTCGGACGACTACCTCGTGTTCGTTGAAGAGCTCGATGCTTGGGAAGACCGGGTCGCCTCGATGCGCGCGCGAACTGAGAGAAACAACACGTAGCGAGTTCTGGAAGGCTGTTTTCCGGGGATGAACCCTGGGGTTGCCTACCGAGATCCCCGTTCCTCAGAACCACCGAGACCCAGACCCGCCGAAGATGTCGTCAGCGAGCTCCAGGGAGTCGGCGAACCCAGTCTCCCAGATGTTATCTTCACTGTCGCTTTCCGATTGGGAGTCAGAACCGGCCCGCCCAGCTTTTCCGGGTAGATTGAACCCCGGTCGCGGGCGTGGGTCGGGATCTGGATCGGGATCAGTGCTCGGATCTGGTTCTGGTCCCGGTCCGGGCGTCCGACTCGGCGGGAACGGTGTATCCCTCCTCGGGGTCGTGAGGAACGGCGTCTGTGGGGTGTCTGTCGCCGGCGTCGTGCCTACTTCAGGCGTTGTACCCAAGCCCGCCCTCGGCTGTTGACCGGGTTGCTGTTCGGTGTCTTGTCCCGGTTCTTGCTGCTGATCCGGTTGCGTATCCTGCCCGGGCGTCGTGATAACGTCGGGCGTCTGGTCGGTTGCACCACCACCGATCCCGGTCTGTTGGCCGTCCGTCACGGTCCCCGTTGAGCCAGTTGGCCCCGCAGTGGTCGTGTCCGGAGCCCGGGTCGTTCCATCTTGCCTGCTGACCGGACCGCCATCGAGGGCGTCTTGGCCGGTCTGTGTCACGTCACGCGTGTACCCTCCACCCTGGCCTTGCAGGACCCCTCCGGTACCACCGAGCGTGAATCGGTCGCGCGTCCCCACCCCATCACCGTCGGCAGTGTCGTCACGGTCGTCACCGGGCATCCCTGCGCCGGTCCCCGGCGTCCCGTTCGGGTCGTCGCCGCCTGGAGCGACGCCGCCGCGACGGGCCGGGTACTGGAAGAGCAGGTTCCGCATCGTTGTATCGAGGCGCTCGTTGAGGTCGTACATCTGGCCACCACTGGCGACGAGATCGGCGTCCCCATCCCCGCCGATCACGACGGTATCGCTACCGCGCTCGTCCTGCTCCTGTTCGGGTGGGCGCTGGCGCTGCTGTTGCCCCGCAAGAGCCGCCCCAGTCATCCCACCGAGGATGCCGCGACCGGAGGCAGTCCCCGTGTCAACACTGGTCTGCGCCCGTGTCACCGCTGGCTGGTCGAAGGTGACCTCTCCTGGCCGCGGGTCCATCGTCGGCCCGCGAGTCTCCCCATACGGCGTCTGTTCAGGATCGATTCCGGTCGGTTGCCCCGCTCGCTCACGTTGGGCCTGGCTGCGGAGCTGGTCCTGTGTCTGTGTCAGGGCGTCCTGACGGACGTCGGCAAACGAAGGGCTGCTTTCTGGCTCGTACGTCGCGCCACGGCTGGGGCGGTCAAGCACCTCTTGTGTGGATGGAGCGTCCACGCGCGGTGGCACGAGGCCAGCGCCCACGCGCGGTTCAACGTCTGCTTCCGCCGCGCGCTGGCGCTGGACGTCGAGGTATCGACGAACGCCGCCCGCTTCTCGTAGGTCACTGAACATCGGGAGGTCGTTCGAGCCGCTCTCCCGCTGCGAAGGGGCGGGGGTTGCGCCACTCTCAGACCGTCGCCGCCCTGCTCCTCCTGCCCGTTCCAGGTTGCCGGCATCAACATCGGTGCCCTCCAGGACCGACCCGACGCCACGGCCGCCGACTTCTGTCGGCGTTCCTGGGACAGGGACTTCGCCTCCCGTGCTGCTCGGCGTTGACTCGTCCGGGCCACTGGTTGCACGCTGACTCCGAGGGGGCGTTTCGAATGGCGAGTCGCCTGCGTCTGGGATCGACTCAGACGGCGGACGCGCCTCGACCAGCTGCTCACCTTCAGAGACCGGGTCACCGCGTTGACTCCGTGAGACGAACGCACTGTCACCAACGTCGGCAACAGTGCCGCTCGTGGGTGTGTCTGGGGACGACGTGGTCGTGATGGACTCGTCCACGTCGAAAGCCGTCACGTCCGAGCTCTCGCCCTCGAACGCGCGGTATCGAGCGCGTGCCGCTTCCGAGACGCCGTCAAAGATGGTCCCGTCAGAGGCTGTGCCAATGTCGGTCTCGATCTCGGGGGCTCGCTGCGTTGCAGCACCGGATGGGTCTGGGTTCGATCCTGTCTGTGACCCCCGGCGCGTCAGTGCCCCATCGTTCCCTGTACGCCGTCGAACTGCCCGTACGGCAGTAAACCCGGGGTCGGCGGTCGCCCGGAACACTTGGCCGGTCCGGCCCGTGTTGAGGCGTGTTCCCGACGCTGCCCGTCCGATTGCCCCACCGACAGCGAGTTGTGCTGTCAGGCTCCCGGTCGTCTGTGCGGGGTTCTGCTTGAAACGGTCGTATTCGCTTTCTGCGATGTCGCTGCCGACATCAGTGTATGCCTGGGTGGTTGCTGTAGGGTCCTCGATGAACTGCCCTGGAGTGTCAACGGCGACAGAGGCAGCCGTGTCCGCTGTCACCACGTGTTCGGGAACATTGGCCAGCGAAACAAGTCCCGCCGCGCCGCCCCGGGCGAGGTTCTCAACAGTGCCAGCGTCGCTACCACCGCCCTGGCGGATGTCTTGCGAGAGGTCGGTGAGGGGGTTGTTGCGCCGGATCGCTGTCTCCTGTTCCGATGAGAGCAGCCCTCCCGAAGCCAGGTCCGAGGCCTGTTCTGCAGCAGCCCTCTCTGATGCGATCCTCGGGAGCGACTGTTCGACCGTCCCGCCAGTCGATTCAACGATCGACCCAAGCGCGTTCGCGGTGAGGTCAGTAGCATCCTGTCCTGCGTTGGGGTTCAGCTCGTTCAATCGATCACTAAACACACCCTCATCTCTGGCCATCTCGTCAGGAACGACATCCGTCCGTGTAGACCGCGTCGTCCCGGCCATCTGCTCTTCGGTCATCACTCCATTTCCGCCAGCCGCGTTCTCCATCGAGAGCGAGTCGTCGAAGGAGCCGGTGTCAGAACCCGCCGGCGTTCTGTCGATCTCGATGTCGTAGACCGGCGTCGTGATATTGCTACCATCTGTTCCGGCTTCAGACAGAAGCCGTGCATCCCCACCTGACACCGGCGTCTCCCCCGACCGCTCAACCGAGACAGCTTCCGGATCCACTCCTTCATCTTCAGCTACCTGCTGACGGATACGGTCTCGGCGGGCTTCCTCGGGGATGTTGACTTCGGTTCCGCCGTCGTCCGTCCGTGTGACCTGGACGTCTTCGGCGTCAATGCCGGAAGTCTGGTCAGCGACTTGCTCACGCACCGCTTCGTCGGTCACACGCACATCGAGGGCGTCCCCGTCCGTATCGACCTGCAGGTCACTCGGATCGAATGCGTCAGTCTGTTCGGCAGCTCTGGATCGAACTGCGAGGTCCGAGGTTTCTCGAAGGAACTGCTCCGAGGATGCTTGCCCTCCAGGTCCAGGAGGTGCGGCGTCACCGTCCTCGATGCTGCTGGCGATCTCCGACTGGAGCGCGAGCTCGTTAGTCTCTTGGAGGACTTGTTCCGATACCCCCCGCCCACCAGGACCTGGTGCTGTGTAGTCCTGCCTGAACTCCTGGATCTCTCGCATCTGTTCCCGGCCCGATGCCGTGAGTCCGACGTTCAGCTGATCACCATCCCGACTGACCGCGACCTGAGAAGGGTCCGTCAGCCCCGGGTTGTTGCTGATGACCTGCTCCTCTAACTGCTGAGCCTGTTGTGCGACAGCGCCCGAGCCCGATTCAACGCCTTGGCGTCCCTCGGTATCTTGTGGGGTCGGGGCATCACTACCACCGTCATCGGTAGGCCCATCGTCGGGCACTGCGGGCCCGCCTATTGGTGTGTCGGGGACACCTCCACTATCCCCCGTCGAGTCACCGCCCGACGGAGGCGAACCGTCAGAACTCGCCCCCTGGTCTCCCCGAGTGGTGTCGCCAGGGTCGGTCGAACTGTCTCCAGTTCCGGTGTCGAAGTCAGGGTTGAGTGGGGCAGTCCCAGCCGTCTGGTTGTCGCTCGTATCTGGCGCTGTCGTCCCGCCGGACGACGCTCCGGACCCGCTCCTTGAAGAGCCACTGCCAGTCGATCCGCTGTTAGTCCCAGATGGACTCGAACTGTCTTCGCCCCCAGTGTCGAAGTCGGGATCGAGTGGGGCAGTCCCGGCCGTCTGGTTATCGCTCGTATCGGGAATGGACGTTCCACCAGAGGACGTTCCGGAGTCGTCCGAGTCCGATCCGCCGATGTCGTCGAACGCATCATCGATTGCCTGCTGGGAATCGTCCTCAGCCATATCCTCGGGATCGGACGCGTCACCACCTCCGCCTCCGCCTCCGGCGGAGGACGCTCGTTTGTTCGCCATCAGAGACCCCCAATTGGCTGCGTCTTGGTTGCATAGCTTCTCTCTCGGTCGTGTTGTGGCACTTCCATATCACGCGCCAGGCTTCGAGTCTGGTTAAAACGCGAGGGCAAAAATGACTGTTAGTTATCGTCAGTGGGGAAGGAGCAGTGATCAATGCACAGCCACCAAAACGCATACCCCACTCGAATACATTGAATACAATATGAGCAGCTCAATCCGAATCTCCGACGAGACGAAGAAAAAACTCGAATTAGTAAAACAGGATGACGAGACGTTCGACGAACTCCTTGATAGACTTGCTACAACGGAGAAGGACATTAAGGAGAAAGGCGGGTTCGCTGACGACAGCGTGGTCGCAGATATGGAGCAAGCTCGTAACGAGATGAATCAGTCACTCGAGGAACGTTCCAATCAGCAGGCATGATCTGCCTGGACAACGACATTTTCAGCCGTTACGCATCTGAAAAACCGTATCCTGCTGTCGATCAATACCTCACAGAGCATTCTGAAGAGGCTTGGATTCTTCCTTCGATGGTTCTCTTCGAGTATCTCAAACGGTATGACTCCCACAACACCATTCAAACTCATCGGCAAAATGCAGAACAATCTGTCAATGCCGTTGCTGATCTGAGTGCGGATGTCGCAACCGAAGCGGCGAATATCCAAGCGAGACTTGCAACAGCAAATACCAGTTTAGACCTCGCAGACCTACTGATCGCCGCGACTGCACGAGAATATGGTGCGACCCTCGCAACAGCAAATAAGAATGATTTTGACAAACGAGCCGTCCACGAGTTGATAGACATCGATATCGTGGATGTAGGTGGGGGGTGAGCCCTATTCCATAGATTAGACTACAGCTATTCCTATAGAGAATACTATAGCCCCTTTGTGGCCTGTTTCCGGGCCGCTTCCCGGACAGCCTCGAATTGATCCGGTGCTGCCTCCTGAAACCCCAGCCGAAGAGCTAATCGAAGTACGTCGCTTCTGTCAGGCTCGCTTTCATCGAGGCCGAGGCGCTGTTGGAGTGCGTGGCCGACGTCCTCCATCCGGTCAGGGTTCTCCTCCAGGGCCCGTACGAACGCGGCGAGGTGGCCGTCCCACACGCTCACCGTCTTTTGCTGCTCCCCGGCGTCGATCGCTTCGAGCTCGGCCAGAATGTCTTCAACGAGTGCCTGTTTCTCTTGCTCAGTTGCGGCTTCGTCGATCCGGTCACCCTGCTCTGTCTGTTTTCGGAGTTCGGCGAGGTCGTCGTCTTCAGACATCGTCCTCACCTCCCAGACGGTCCACCAACGTGTCTGCAGCACCGAGGTACGCCTCGCGGGCGTGTTCCGCCGTACTGGATGGCTCTTCGAGAGCAAATGCCGTCATGCCTCGCTGAGCGGCATTCCTGATGTCCTGTGAGTACGGTACGTAATCAGGAGCGATAGCGTCGGGATACTCATCTTGGAACGCAGCGAGGTACTCTTCAGCGAGGTTGGTACGAGTGTCCACCTTGTTCGGCAGCACCAGTGCCAGCTCGATCTCCACCTCGAAGTTCGCAGCGATCTTCTCCAGGTCCCGACGAAGGGCGTCAGCCTGTTCGGCTTCGAATGGGCCCATCTCAACTGGTGTGATCGCGTGGCCTGCTGCCCAAAGCCCGTTGTATGAAACGTTGTTCGTCATCCCCGGGAGGTCAATGAGCACGACGTCGTAGCCGAGCGGATCCACGTACTCGTCAAGAAATTCCTCCAGCCGGCTGTACCGCTGCCGGGCGTCATCGATGTTGCCGAGCTCCGAATCCAGGGTGTCGAGCCCTGGGTGTGCAGGGATAAGATCCACACCCTCGTCAGTCTCAACGACGAGGTCGGCGACCGGGTCCTCGCCCAACTTCTCGGCGATAGTGCCCCACGCATCGTCGAACACCGTACTAATGTTCGGCCAAGCTTCGTCCTGTTCGATTTCCTCTTGGTAGTCTTCCCACACGCCGAAGTGTTTGGCCAGGTCACCCTGCTTCCCTGCGAGGTCGATTAGGAGTACATCGTTGCCTCGCTGTTCGAGCGCCACGCCGAGGTGTGCTACTGTCGTCGTCTTGCCGGTCCCTCCTTTATCGAGAAACGCAGCTGCGCGGTGTGTTTGGTCCATGGTTGCCTCTATAGTATCTCCTATAGGATTATCTGTAGGTATAAATCTATGTCAGACACCGCGGGGATTATCGTATGGAATGGTCGTAGGGGGTTTCCAGTATAGGAATGTCTATAGCCTTTCCTATAGGTGCGAATCGCCCTCGTCGTCCTGGAGGAACCCGCGCGGGTCATCAGCGTCCATCATCTCCTCAACCTCCTCGGCCGTCTCGCTGGCCTGGATGTGTGAGTAGGACTTGTGCGTTGTCCGCAGGTCGTTGTGACGGAGCGCTGACTGTGCCAGTCGCGGGTTCTCCCGGTAGAGTTCGTCGCCGAGACCACGACGGGCGGCGTGGAACTTCGGTCGCTCACCGTCGATGTGGAGGCCGTACTCGTCTACGAAGTCGTGCCAGAAGCCATATCTGAATCCTGAACCCGTCAATGACGGAGGGATCAGTGTTTCCTCTCGGAACACCTCGTAGATGTCCCGACCCTCCAGGAGTTCTTCGCGGTCGGCCTCGTCGAGGCCGCGGTCGGCCAGCTGCTGATGCGCCTCGGTGTACAGATGCGGCGGGGACCCGGACGGGAACACCGGCCACTGGTCGCTGGCCGGTTCTACGATCTGTCTGTATTCGTCGAGAACGGCAGCTGCTGGCGACGGGAGTTGCATGGCCTCGTACTCCCGGTTCTTTCCGAACACTCGGATCGCGCCCTCGTCCAGGTCCACGTCGGTCCAGCGGATGCCGTTGCGCTCTTCGTCTCTCGATGACGCGACGGTTTCGGTGATGCGAGACCCGGTGTAGCTGAGCACATACGTGAGCGAGCGGTTTCGGAAGGACGGAGCCCACCCGTTGCTGTCGATCTCGTCCATCGCGTCGGCGGCCTGGTCGTCAACTGCGTCGAGGATGGCCTCCCTGTCCTCCCGGTCCCAGAACTGCTGTGTCGTCTCCTGATTCGGTTCCGGGAGTGGTTCTTCGGCGCGGCGTTTCGCGGCCGGGTTCTCGTCGATCATCTCGTCGCGGACGCAGAAACTGAGCCACGCGCGGAACGATTCGTAGTAGGTCACCGAGGTCGATTTAGCGATCTCTCCTTCGTCCACGCACCGTTTGAGTTCTTTCGCAAACTCCCGACAGTCCCGGACGGTGATGTCACCGACCGTAGTGACGCGTCGGTCCTTCAGGAAGGGACCTGCTCTGCTGAACATCGTGCGAACGCTTGTCTCGTACGATGGGGTCCCGACGAAGGTCGTGTACTCGTCAACGGCGTCGTCAAGCTCCATATTCCGATTTCTCCGTGGCTTCATTGCGTGGTACTAACCATTTGCCACTTAAGGAACTCTGCCTCTCAGCGAGTCGGCGCGGGCACCGTTGTACCATATCAGATACTATCTCAGTTTTCTTAATAGTTGTACGCATTTCTACCCGGTTTGCATTAGCGTACCAATACATTCCGAACGCCGTCCTTCGGTTATCCAAATACCCGAGTCCCTCCGCTATGTGGCGATTTCTATGTAATTGTGTAGAGGTGTGGAGTTGTCACAAAAGTAGAGTAGCTATCTAAGTTCATACATTAGCCATAACCCACCAGATGAGTTATGTGTGTGCAAGAGCGATTTCTTCCCAGTAGCAACCGATTTACCCTCGCCGAATCGGGGACGAGAGCGCGCAAGAGGCGGAGCTGTCGCTGTCCGCCACAACGGAATCCTCGAAACCGCTGGACTGCGAGGGGTCAGGCCGGGACGAGTCCGTCCTCCGTCTCCATGATCAGACCCTTCTCGCTGACAGCGTACTCCAGGGCTTTCTTCGCCCGATCGGGCTCCATGAGGTCCTGCTCTGCTGACGCCGCGACGACGAGGTCGTTCTCCTCCATGGGGACGCCGCGCTGCTCCAGGAGGTCAACGAGACGGCGGACGTCAGCCAGCATCCCCTCCGCATCGTCCGGGACGCTGCTGGTGGTTTCGTCGTCCTCGACGTCCACCTGGCCGCCGTCTGCTTCTGCCTCCTGGTCGGACTCAGCCAGTTGGTTCTGGTCCTCCTCAGTGTCCGCGCTCCCGGTAGCGCCCGCGCCGATTTGTGCGCGTTCAATCCGGGTGTCTGACCCGACGACCAACTGAAGTTTATCGTCGTACTGGCCGGTCTCCGCCCCCTTCACGTGCAGTGCGTCAGGCTCGAACCGGCCGGTCGAGTCGTACATCTCCGGGATGTCTTCCTCGTCCCACACGACCAACTCGGCTTCTCCGGTCTCGTCCGACAACGTCGCCGTCCACGCCGGACTTCCGTCGTCCCGCGTGTTTCGACCGTCCCACTTCCCGAACTCCACTTCTCCAACCGTCGAAGCTATATCCTGGCTACTCGGGTCGATCTCACCGATCGGGACCGGCGCGGGGTGATCCGGTTGCTCGCTACCACGCTCGTTTGCGTCGGACTCCTGGTTCGTGTAACTCTCAGGCGCGTACATCAACGCCTCTTCTTTGAACGTCACGTTATCGAGAACGCGGGGCCGACTCCCGTCTTCCTGCTCGGCGAGGCGCTTCTGCGTCACGTTCAGCGTGGTCTGTCGGAGCTGCCGCCAGAACGTCCGCGAGCCTACCTTCGCGTAGTCGTTCTGGTTACAGAAATTCGTGTACGCGTTGTACACGGCGTCCTTTTTTACGCGTTCACCCTGCTCGTTCTCCAAACAGTCCACACGGAAGGCCTTGATGTGGTCCGAATACCGCTCGTAGAGGTCCAAGCGCTCTTCCCGCGTTTCCGGAAGCGAGACATCTTTCTGGTCGCGCATCCGTTCGAGCGCCGCGAGCGCCGCGTTCAACAACCCGCTCAACTCTTCGTCCGTCGTCAACTCCGCCACCAAGTCCGACTCTGCTTCCTTCTCGAAGGCGTCGTCAGGGTCCGGGTCCGCTTTGTACTCGTACGGGAGGTGGACCGGTACGAGGCGACGCTTCACTGCGGTCGAGCGTTCCCCGAGCACGGGCGGTCGGTTCGCCGCAAACATCATCGTCGCGCGGTTCCGGAAGTTGAATCCGTCCTCCCCCTTCGCTTCGACCCACGTCTCACCACCGCCGGTGAGGTCCTTCAGCTTCCCGAGATCGTCGATTTTCTTCTGCGGGAGGTCCTCACCGATGTTAGCCCACTTCCCCACCAGACTCGATGCGGCGAAACGGTTGTCCGTGATCTGCTGGAGCGTCAGACTCTCCACGTTCCGCGACTCGTTCCGCTGGCCGTTCAGGAACGTCCGCACGACATCGAACCACGTCGATTTGCCGTTGCTCCCCTCCCCGAACAGCACGAGGAAGAGATGCTTCCATTCGGCGTCGTGGTCCGTCAGCAGGGTGTGACCGAGGACTTCCAGAAGCGTCCGTGCATCCGCGTCTCGCTTCGTGATGTCCCGAAGGAACCGCAAGATGCCTTCCGGTGCGGCC
>NZ_SJER01000012.1 GCF_004785955.1 Halostella litorea
TATGAGAAAAGCCCAGTCGGCGGGTGCCGACTGGGCTGTAGTATGAGTGGGAGGCGGCGATCCGGTGGTCCCAGAGGCTCGCGCACTCCAGTACTTGCCGGAACGCTGGCGGGCTTAACGTCCGTGTTCGGGATGGGTACGGGTGTTGCCCCGCCGCTGTGGCCGCCTTAACGCCGATCCACGGAATCGAACCGTGGCGAATACGCCAGTATCGGTGGTGTGACGCCGTAATGTACGTGCAATCCAGTTTGCGCCTGGACCCGTTCTCGCGGGTACAGTGCGAATCAGATGAGTGTGTGGCGGTGGTCTGTTAGTGCTCGCGGGCTCAACGCCTCGTTGCCTTGGCGCGTACACCCCGAGTCTATCGAACTCGTCTTCTACGAGTGACCGTAGTGGTACCTCTTTTCCAGGTGGGTTTCGAGCTTAGATGCGTTCAGCTCTTACCCCGTGTGACGTGGCTGCTCGGCACGTGCCCTTTCGGACAGCCGATACACCAGTGGTCACCACTCGGAGTTCCTCTCGTACTATACGAGCGTTCCCGTCAGGTACCGTGACACCCCCAATAGATAGCAGCCGACCTGTCTCACGACGGTCTAAACCCAGCTCACGACCTCCTTTAATAGGCGAACAACCTCACCCTTGCCCGCTTCTGCACGGGCAGGATGGAGGGAACCGACATCGAGGTAGCAAGCCACTCGGTCGATATGTGCTCTTGCGAGTGACGACTCTGTTATCCCTAAGGTAGCTTTTCTGTCATCAATCGCCCGCATCAAGCAGGCTGATTGGTTCGCTAGACCACGCTTTCGCGTCAGCGACACTCGTTGGGAATGTCACTGTCAGACTTCCTTATGCTCTTGCGCTCAGTTCCGGGTCTCCGACCCGGATGAGGAAATCTTGGGGCACGCTCGATAGGTTTTCAAGCGCGTACCGCCCCAGTCAAACTGCCCGGCTACCGGTGTCCTCCGCCAGGAGTGAGGGTCACAGTCACTACCGGGTAGTATTTCAATGATGCCTCGGTGGCCCGCTAGCGCGGGTACCTGTGTAATGGCTCCTACCTATGCTGCACAGTAGCGACCGTGTCCCAGCGACAGCCTGCAGTAAAGCTCTATAGGGTCTTCGCTTCCCCTTGGGGGTCTCCAGACTCCGCACTGGAACGTACAGTTCACCGGGCCCAACGTTGGGACAGTGACGCTCTCGTTGATCCATTCATGCAAGCCGCTACTGAAGCGGCAAGGTACTACGCTACCTTAAGAGGGTCATAGTTACCCCCGCCGTTAACGGGTCCTTCGCCCCATTGTACTGGGTGTTCAGATACCCGCACTGGGCAGGATTCAGTGACCGTACGAGTCCTTGCGGATTTGCGGTCACCTATGTTGTTACTAGACAGTCGGAGCGTCCGAGTCACTGCGACCTGCCCCGAAGAGGGCAGGCATCCCTTATTGCGAACGTACGGGACTAACTTGCCGAATTCCCTAACGTCGGTTGCTCCCGACAGGCCTTGGCTTTCGCCGCCACGAGCACCTGTGTCGGTTCTTGGTACGAACACCGTACTCCCTTTTCACGGGCTCTAGGTTGGTCCGAATTGCTCTATCCCGCCGTTCGTCCGCTTCTTGCCATTACGGCGTCCACGGAGTTGGACGGTTCGACTGGGCGAATGCCCAGCTCGGATGACCCCAAAGCGTCGGTTTCAATGTACGGTGGCACTGGAATATTAACCAGTTTCCCTGTTGTCCCAGTCGAGTTGCGGTGGGACTTAGGATCGGCTAACCCTCGGCTGATCAGCATTGCCGAGGAACCCTTGCTCGTTCGGCCGTCGGGGTTCTAACCCGACTAACGCTGCTACTATGACCAGGATTTTCGTCACTATTCGGTCCACACGAGTTCTCACCCGTGCTTCCAGCCGAATAGAGCGCCAACCTACGGAATCACCTTGTGACGGGTGTCGCCAGGTCTCGGTGGTGGATTTGAGCCCCGATCATTTTGGGCGCCTCGAACCTCGGCCGGTAAGCTGTTACGCTTTTCTTAGAGGGTAGCTGCTTCTAAGCTCACCTCCCGGCTGTTTAGGGCTCGAGACTACCTTCGATCGCACTTAATCCACACTTGGGGACCTTAACCCAGCTCTGGGTTGTCTCCCTCATGGTGCACAGGCTTACCCCGCACACCGGACTCCTCGCGTCGGCGGCGTTCGTAGGTTCGGAGTTTGACAGGGGAGCCAACTCCTCTCGGAGTTGGGTTCCCCAATCAGTGTCTCTACCCCACGAACTACCTCGGCGAAGGTCATGCTTCGACATGTTTCGGTTGGAACCAGCTGTTGCCGGACTCGATGGGCCTTTCACCCCTATACGTAGGTCACGAGAGGGTATTGTAGGACACCAACTCTAGCAGGCTTCCACGTGCCTTTCGGCACGCTTCACCTTGCCCACGCATAGATCGTCCGGTTTCGGGTCGTACCCGCTTGACTCCCCGCGCTTGAACACGGTGACCCTGGCCGTAAGGCTGCGGTCATATTGGTTTCCCTGCGCCTTCCCCGATGCTCGGGTTAGACTCGTCAAGCAAGTACACTCCCTGGTTCGTTTTTCAAAACGTACGACGGAACAGCGGCTTCCTCTGAGTCTTACTGCGGACTCACGTCCGGTTCATTTGTCAGAGGACCTTTCGTGCCCCGTCGCTCGATCGCCACCTGATTTCAAGCCCTATTGCACCTCCCTTTGTGGGGTGCTTTTCAGCGTTCGCTCACGCTACTTGTTCACTATCGGTCTCGAGGTGTATTTAGTCTT
>NZ_SJER01000013.1 GCF_004785955.1 Halostella litorea
GCCTTCCCCGATGCTCGGGTTAGACTCGTCAAGCAAGTACACTCCCTGGTTCGTTTTTCAAAACGTACGACGGAACAGCGGCTTCCTCTGAGTCTTACTGCGGACTCGCGTCCGGTTCATTTGTCAGAGGACCTTTCGTGCCCCGTCGCTCGATCGCCACCTGATTTCAAGCCCTATTGCACCTCCCTTTGTGGGGTGCTTTTCAGCGTTCGCTCACGCTACTTGTTCACTATCGGTCTCGAGGTGTATTTAGTCTTGGCCGTCAATGCCGGCCACATTCACGAGGGAGATCCAACCCCCGATACTCTGGAGCTGACGCACGTCGTACTCGTCTGCATTACGGGATTGTCACCCTGTATCATGCTCCATTCCAGGAGACTTCATGCAGATTTCCCGACGATGAAACAGTCCGAACACCACATTGCCCGAAGGCTTCGGTTTGGACTGTATCGCGTTTACTCGCGGTTACTGACGATATCTCGGTTTGATTTCTCTTCCTGCCGGTACTGAGATGTTTCAATTCCCGGCGTTCCCCATTGCGCGAAGCAATTGCGGTGGGGATTCCCATTCGGAAACCTCCAGTTCTTTCCCTCCGTGCGGGTCCCTGGAGCTTTTCGCAGCTTGGCACGTCCTTCATCGGCACTCGAGCCGAGCTATCCACCAGGTGGCACAGTAGCCACGTTGTGGTTATCGATTGTCACTGTGACCCGGGAACGGGTCCAGTGGACGTCTGGATTGCACGTACACACGGCGTCATTACACGAGTCTGGGTGTCACCGGACTCGTGTTCAACCCTTCCCAACCGCGCTTGCGCGGGATGGTGCATCGGTTTGCTTCGGATTCCATCGTCGGGCCGACTCCCACTTAAGGGCGTCGGTCCGGGATGGATTCCGATTTACATGGACCCACTGGGATTCGAACCCAGGGCATCCTCCTTGCAAAGGAGGCACTCTACCGCTGAGCTATGGGCCCGCTCTCCCGGGTTGGGAGAGGCGTGTGGTGGAGGTGTTAGCCTTGGTAGTTCTGAGGTGCCCGGTCGGTCGGGCGGGTGGTGGGGTGTGCGAGTACGGACGCCAAGGTGAGCCAGGCGCGTCGGCCTGGTCTCGGGTCGTTGGAGGTGATCCAGCCGCAGATTCCCCTACGGCTACCTTGTTACGACTTAAGCCCCCTTGCGAAGCCCAGATTCGACCGGCGTGGCCGGCCTCATCCGGACCTCACTCGGGTGCTTTGACGGGCGGTGTGTGCAAGGAGCAGGGACGTATTCACCGCGCCCTGCTGAGGCGCGATTACTACCGAATCCAGCTTCATGAGGGCGGGTTGCAGCCCTCAATCCGAACTACGACCGAGTTTAGGAGATTAGCGTCCTCTGTCGAGGTAGCGTCCCATTGTCTCGGCCATTGTAGCCCGCGTGTCGCCCAGCTCATTCGGGGCATACTGACCTACCGTTGCCCGTTCCTTCCTCCAGTTTGGCACTGGCAGTCCCCCTAATGTACCCATCAGCCGTGAAGGCCATGCTGGCAATTAGGGGTGCGGGTCTCGCTCGTTGCCTGACTTAACAGGACGCCTCACGGTACGAGCTGACGGCGGCCATGCACCTCCTCTCAGCAGGTCTAGTAAGCTCATCACACTGACTGTCACTCCTGCTGTCGGAGCTGGTGAGATGTCCGGCGTTGAGTCCAATTAAACCGCAGGCTCCTCCGGTTGTAGTGCTCCCCCGCCAATTCCTTTAAGTTTCATCCTTGCAGACGTACTTCCCAGGCGGCTCGCTTCGCGGCTTCCCTGCGGCACAGCACAGGCTCGTAGCCTGTGCCACACCTAGCGAGCATCGTTTACAGCTTGGACTACCCGGGTATCTAATCCGGTTCGTGACCCAAGCTTTCGTCCCTCACCGTCGGATCCGTCTTCCCGAGGCGCTTTCGCCACCGGCGGTCCGTCCAGGATTACGGGATTTCACTCCTACCCTGGACGTACCCCTCGGGTCTTCCGGTCCCTAGCCAGACAGTTTTCGCCGGACGCCCACCCGTTGAGCGGGTGGATTTCCCGACGAACTTGCCTGGCCGGCTACGGACGCTTTAGGCCCAATAAGATCGGCCATCACTTGGACTGCCGGTATTACCGCGGCGGCTGGCACCGGTCTTGCCCAGTCCTTATTCGCGCACCTCAGTACGGTGTGCAAAAGCGAGGGCTATATGCCCTCGCACTCGGGGTCCCCTTATCGCACTGGCGTGCAGTGTAAAGGTTTCGCGCCTGCTGCGCCCCGTAGGGCCCGGTATCTTGTCTCAGATACCGTCTCCGGGTTCTTGCTCTCACAACCCGTACCGATTATCGGCACGGTGGGCCGTTACCCCACCGTCTACCTAATCGGCCGCAGCCACATCCTACGGCGCCGGAGCGTTTCCGGCTCGCTCTCTTCCAAGGTGCGAGCCGTATGAGGTATTAGCCTCAGTTTCCCGAGGTTATGCCTCTCCGTAGGGTAGTTTGGCCACGTGTTACGGAGCTATTCGCCACGAGTATGAACTCGTGCGACTAGCATGGCTAAATCGGACCCCGATAGCAATGGCCTCCGGCAGGATCAACCGGAATGTTCCCGGCCACAAGGGCCGGGGGGCTTGGCGGGTACACTCAGAGAGTGTACACCATATTGCGTGGTCCGTGCTCGGTGCCCACCGAACCGCTGACCGGCCGGGTGGCACCGAACTACCAAGGCTAACATCAGATCCCATCGTGTACGGCGGACCGCAGGGGTGGAATCCTCATCTCCTTCCGGACTT
>NZ_SJER01000014.1 GCF_004785955.1 Halostella litorea
AGGCACTGTCTAGTTGAGTTAGTTTGAGAAGTGAGCAGGCCGTTGAGTTAGTTGGTCAAGATGCTCGCAGACCTGCTCAGCGAGAGCTATGAACCGGATTTAGAAGAAACTTGGGAGAATGAGCGGACGGCGACGCCCGTCAGGGCGTTCGCCGTCCGCCTCCATCAGACCGGTTGTTCAATTCGAGAAACAACAACGATCTTAGCGGAATTAGGCGTGCAACGCTCGCATGGAGCGGTTTGGAACTGGGTGCATCGGCTATCTGACAGCGGCTGCGACCCGCCTGAGGCGCAGCCCACGCGGGTCGCCGTTGACGAGACTGCTGTCAAGATTAACGGTGAGTGGTCTTGGCTGTATGCTGCAATAGACATCGACACAAAATTGATTCTCGATGTCGCGTTATTTGGTCGGCATGGCACTGATCCAGCGGCTGCGTTTCTGCAGAAACTCCAAGAGAAACATGATCTCTCGGAGGCTGAGTTTCTGGTCGATCAATTCGGCTATCGGACTGCCCTTGCTCGATTAGGGTTGAGCGGTCGGGTCAACTATACCGACCGAAACCTCATCGAAAAATGGTTTCACACGCTCAAAATGCGGATCGACCGCTTCCATGACTCATGGGTGGGCAGTCGCTCCAGCGTCCGAGAGTGGCTTGAACAGTTCATGCATTACTACAACCGCCACAGACCCCACCAAGCTCTCGATGGAAAAACGCCGATCGAGAAACTCCAGAACTAGACAGTGCCT